>JAPOZE010000012.1 GCA_026706225.1 Acidobacteriota bacterium | reverse complement strand
TCAGGATGGCGCCGCTCCAGGCCCCGGCGGCAACCACCAGCCGCTTGGCCCGGATACGTTCTCCGCGGGTGCTTACCTGGACCTCCCGCCCCTCGACCGACCATCCCTGGACTTCCTGGTCGAGCCGCAGCTCAGCCCCCAGGTTGCGGGCTCCCTGCAGAGCGGAGCCCAAGGCGGCCGCCACGTCGATCAGGCCGGCCCGGCCGTCAAGCAGTCCCGTAAAGTTTCCCGGGGGATTCAGGGCGGGAAAGCGCCGCCGGACCTCATCCGCCGACAGGGATTGAACCGGCAGCCCGTACACGGCGGCGCTCTGCCGGATACCCTCGAGCAGAGGGCTGCCGGCCTCGCCCAGGCTCAGCACCCCCGTCCAGGTCAACAACTCGGGGCGACTATCCGCGGCCAGGCGCTCCCAGTGCTCCAGGGCCCGCTTCATCAACGGCACGTAGTCGGGATGTTCCGTGTAGATGGTGCGAAAGGCCCGGGTTTCGCCTCCGTGGCTTCCCTTCTCATGGGGTGGCGAGAACCGGTCAAAGCCGATCACCGAGGCGCCCCGGCCGGCCAGCTCCAGGGCGGTGAAGCTGCCCATGGCCCCCAGGCCGATTATGGCCACGTCGTAACCTGGCATGCTTGCTGTCTCGTCGGCTCCCGGATTTCTCCGGGTTAGCTGAAGGCCACCCTCCGGCCCAGTCCCTTTGCCAGCGCCTGCTCGTAGATGCTGGCGGCCACGGTGGTGTCCTGAACCCCCAGGCCGACCCCGTCGAAGAGGGTGATCTCGTCCCGGCCGCGGCGGCCCTCCACCTGGCCCAGAATGACTTGGCCGAGACTGCCGGCGTAGCAGTCCTTTCCCAGGATCCCCCGCTCCACCGCCTGGCTGGCCTCGCCCCGCTGCAGGCAGTGCTCCACCTTGTCGGCAAAGAGCCGGCAACGCGGCAGCAGACTCGGCTCACATTCGATCTTGGCGTGCAAGTCGGCCCCCATGCAGGAGAGGTGGGTCCCCTGCCTCACCCACTCGCTCCGCACGATGGTCTCGGTGCTGTTGGTGGCGGTGCAGATCACGTCGGCTTCCCGGCAGGCTCTTTCGGCACCGGTCACCTCGATGGGGGCCGGTGCCTCCCCGGCCAGGTCCGCCGCCAGCCGCTCGGCCTGCTCTCGCCGGATATCGAAGAGCAGGATGCTCCGGAAGGGCCGCACCCGGCTCAAGGCCCGCACGCACTGGCGCCCCAGTTGCCCCGAGCCGATGACCGCCAGCACGGCCGACTCCCGCCGGGCCAGGTGGCTGGCGGCCACGGCAGCGGCCCCTGCCGTGCGGTACATGGTCGCCAGCACCGATTCCACGATCAGCAGCAGCTCTCCGGTGTCCGGATCGTAGAGGTTCATGGTGCTGAAGATGGTAGGCAGCCCGCGCTCGAGGTTGCCCTTGCGCTCCTGTCCCATCTTCATGGAGAACTTGTGGGTGGCCTTGGTGTAACCGGTCAGGCAGGCGGCGACGCCTCCGGGCAGATCCACGATGCACTTGGGCGGAAGCAGGTCCTCTCCCTTCTCGAACTGGGCCAGGCACTTCTCGATGGCCGGCACGATCTCCTGCAGGTCGATCTGCGCCGCCACTTCCGCGCGAGTCAGAACGATTGTTTCTCTAGCCATGGAATCATCCTTTCGAAAGCGGCCTCGATCCGGTCCATCGAGGTGGCGTAGCTCAGCCGCAGGCCGTTGCGACAGGATTCCCCGAAGGTGTCTCCCGGGATGGCGCAGACCCGGATCTCCTGCAGCATCCTGAGCGTGAACCGGGACCCGTCCTCCCCGGCGGGCAGCGAAGGCATGATGTAGAAGGCCCCCTGCGGACGGTAGCCCTGCAGGTGGCGGCACTGCTCCAGCAACTCCACGATGCGGTCCCGGCGCTTCCGGTACTCCCCGACCATGCGATCGACACAGCTCTGGTCACCCTGCAGGGCCGCCACCGAGGCCCACTGTCCCGGCGTGTTCCCCACCGTGGTGGTATAGGTGTGGTAGCGCCTCAAGGTCTGGAGGTTCCTGCGACTGGAGATCAGCCAGCCCACCCGCATGCCCGGCATGCTGTAGGTCTTGGAAACACTGCTGGCCACGATCAGGTGGTCCAGGTCCACGTCGCAGTTGAGAACACTGGAAGACTCCATCTCGTCCAGGACCAGGCGGTCGTACACCTCGTCGCTGATCACGGTAATCCCCCGCCTGGCGGCGGCCTGACAGATGGCCTCCAGGGTCTGGGGAGGATAGACGGTGCCGGTGGGGTTGCCGGGGGAGTTGAGGATCACGGCGCAGGTGCGGGGGCCCATGGCGTCGATCACTTCCTGGGGATCCACCTGGTAGCCCTGCCCGGCAGTGGTGACGATGCGCCGGACGCTGCCGCCGGCCAGCCCGACCAGAGGCTGGAAGAGCACGAAGCTGGGCTCGATGACGATCACCTCCCGACCCGGCGCGGCCAGGCTGGTGACCGCCAGGAAGATGGCCTCCCCGGCTCCGGTGGTTTCCAGCAGGTTTTCCTCCACCAGTTTCCGGCCGCTGAGGTTTCCATAGATTCGGGCCAGGGCGGAAAGCAGCTCCGGCAGGCCGGCATCCAGGGTGTAGTGGGTCTTGTCCTGGCGCAGGGCCTCCACGTGGGCCTCGACGATGTGCGGAGGCGTGGGAAAATCGGGCTGCCCGATGGAGAGGTGGATGACGTCTTCCATGGTGGCCGCCAGGTTGAACATGCGGCGAATTCCCGAAACCGGCAGCGCCGACAGCGCAGGATTCCATTGGAGGGATGGAGCCATGGATGGAATGAAGAGGCCCGGAAATGCCAGGGCTGACGCCCTACCGGATCAGCCTTCGCCAATGGGTCGGCTGCGCGTCCCCCTCAAGGGGGGAGTGATAGGAAACCACCTGAAGAGGCTTGGCGAATCAGCCTGCCCCAGAATGCCTCAAGCCGTCCCCCAAGTCGAGCCTTTTTGGATTGGGGCTGTTGCTCGGGATTTGGTCTGGGGCATGGTTGGCGTGGTTGGCGAGAGGCGTGTCCGGCCAGGGGAGGCGGAAACAAAGTCAGGAGGGGGTCTCCCCAGTTAGGGTCCCGGTATGCGATCCATGACGAAGTCCTCGATGCGGAGAGTCTTGGAGAACCAACCCAGGTTCCTGGTCTCGACACGAACCAGCTTGGCTCCCCGCAGCCAGCTTGCATCGATGGGGAAAGTCTCTGACGGTAATTCGAAAGACAGAGCTGGCCGTCTGACCTCCAGCACCTGGTAGATGTCCGAGAACAGCAAGTGGCTGGAAAGAGAATCGAGGCCAAAGTCTCTTTGGCCGAAAAGCGCTTCTTTCCTTGAGGAGTTGACCAGGAAGTACCGTACGGTCTTCCAGTTATCCAGCGTGAGTTTGTGGGAGGACTCACTGAGGTGAACGATCCAGGCGTCATTTTGAGAGGTGACAGCAAGGATTGCTGCATGGTCGGAGCCTCGATCATAACGAACACCGGGTTCCAACCGCATCCTTGTAATCGCGTCTCTCTGAACCAGAAAATGCATCTCTGCCTCATAGACTATTTCGTCACCTGAATAACGGTTATGTATCTCCTGGCTGATCCATATCAGTTCCAGATGAGGTTTCCCCTCAAATTGCCCGGAATTCAGGAAATCCACGCCTCCAAGCGACTTTGCCAGCAATGAGGCCTTCTTCGTGTCCAAGTCCCGCTCACGGTAACGCTGAAATCGCGGCGACCGATCACGGCGAGCGTATGAAGTACCACCCTGATACTGGTCCAGGGCTTCGCCGGATTTCGAGAAGAGGCTCACGGTGAACCGTCCCGGCAATACCGCCAGGCCCGCAGGTAGATTGTCCAACACGACTCCCCCTTGCAGTATCCGCCTTTCTTCACGTCCAGGTTTGTGCCAACGACGAAACTTGAGACTCTTTTCCTGGATTCGGGCCGTGACCTGTTCCGGGTCCAGGATTCCCTCGGCCAGAGGATACTCGTCCGGCCAAAAGTCCCACGTCCAGAAGGTCATGAACAGCAGTACCCCGGGAAACACCGACGAGGCGAGGATCATGCTCTTTCCCGTCCGCCGGGTCAGATACTGATGGCACACAACAACCAGGGCCACTACAAGAAGGAACAGCAAGAACCCGATCAAACCTGAAAAATAGAGGGAGTCGTCCCATCTGATCCGCCTGACCACTTTGACCGTTTCGGCGATGGCCTGCATCAATGCATTTTGGGGGGGTTGAAAGACATAGGGGTCCAGCCAGCGCAGGAGCTGCAAAGACGTGTATTGAACCAGCAGCAGGCCAATAGCCCCGAGGATGCCGAGAAAAATCATACGAGCAAGGTCACGGGTCAAACCCGCCAGCATCATGAGCAGTGCCAGCACCAGGCACTGAAATAGCAAAATCTGTGGAATGGAGCGGACCGTGTCGTACAGCGTGACTCCATGGAGAAGGAGGAGCAGAACTTCGGTGAGAAAAGCGGGGAGAATCACCGTTAATGCCAGGAAGAGAGACTTGCCGGCCAGGAGCCGCTTCCCGGAGATGGGACGGCTCAACCAGAAGGCGGTGCTGCCTAACGTCGAGTCCTGCTGCACTAATTGAGAAGCGATCAATACCAATAGGCCAATCTTCAGCAATGCGACCAGCCATGCCAGCAGGCTGATGGAGAATTCGAGCATCATATCGGCCGGAGGTGGTTGATGAGGAAGACGCGCAAAGGTTGAGATCAAGAATCCCTGCAGGATGACCAGTGCCCACCAGCCGACGAGTGGGAGAAGGAGGTGCAAACGACGAAAGTCCTTGCCGACCATGTGAAGCGTCAGGTTCATTCTTGCTCCTCACACCCTGTCCTGACACGAGCACACCGCATCAGAGTCAGACAGGCAGCCCTCAGTGCCATCGGATCTACTCACCAGGTCTTGAGCCCCGGCGGGTCCGCTCTGAGAACTCCTGGTGGCCTTCTTCTCCAGGCTGCAATGCTGCAGCCGCCGGGTGGGCAATTCGTTCCATGACGAAGCCTTCCAGTTGGATCGATTTGGAGAACCAACCCAAGTCCCTGGTCTCGACTCGGATCAGCTCGGCCCCTTGAAACCAGCCGGGATCGATTGGAGGACCGTCCCTTGGTGGGTCGAACTGGAGTTTCAATCGCCTGACCGCCAGCATCGGGAAGATAAACGACAGAAGAGGAGGGCTGGACATGGAGTCGCTTTCCGTGCTGTACCACAAGCCCAGGAGGGCTTGCCCTCTGGACGGGTTGATCAAAAGGTACACGACATCTTTGCGGCCGTCTCCCATGAGCTTGTGGGTTGACTCACTGATGAGAACGGTCAGCCCCCCACGATAGGACTCGTCAACTGACAGGATCTCAACCCGGTCGGAGCCTCGTTCAAAGCGATATCCTTTTTCCAGCCGCATGGTTGTGATTTCGTCTTTCTGCACCAGGTAGTCCACCTCGGCGGAATAGACGGTCCTGACACCCTTGTAACGCTCATACAGGTCGTCACTGATGGCAAACAGCTCCGGAGGCCCGTCCCCCCACATCTGTCCACCGTCAAGGAATTCGACATCCCCCAGGGTCTGACCGAGAGACTCGGCCTTCTCCCTGGTCAATCGTCGATCAGGTCCAAAGGGGAACGTAGCCATGAACGCATACAAGCTTCGACCGACATGGCGGGCCACGGATTCTCCCGACGGCAGAACGGGATTCGCAGAGACCTGAGCCGGGAGGACAGCCACGCCCGGAGGGAGATTGTCCAGAGCTATATCTCCTCTGAGGAGCATCTTTTTTTCTCCGGCCAGGTCAAAGACCGGGAGAGACTCCGTCACCGGAGCGAAGACCAGGCTCTTTTCCTCAATCCTGGTCGTAACCTGTGTCGGATCCAGGATCCCGGAATCGGATCCGGATTCCGTCCCCCAAATATGTCTGCTCCAGAACCCCATGGATAGCAGCGCAACCAAAACTCCCGAAAAGAAAAGTGCTCTGCTGAGCATCGTTCGCCTTGTCAGATACTGATGCGCGATGACGGCCCCGGACGTCCCAACC
>JAPOZE010000547.1 GCA_026706225.1 Acidobacteriota bacterium | reverse complement strand
CCGAGGTCCCCGGCGGCGCAGGCTATCTGCACGCCCAGTGGCGGCGGGCCGTCACCGACCGCGCCCATCCCGAATACGTCATCCTGGCCGACGTGCGCGGGCAGGGCAAATACGCCGGGACCTTCCTGGCCTGGACGCAGTTGTCGGACGGCTGGTTCGGCGAAGGGGAGATCAAGTTCTTCATCGACGGGGACCGGGAGTTCCCCACCATCTGCGGCACCGGGACCGAGGACTACTTTTGCGGAAGCTTCGGGTTCCCCGAGACCTACAGCACGGCCTATGCGGGCAACGTGCTCAAGCATTCCGGGGATGACGGCCCCCCCAAGTGGAGCCTCTACCGCTGGCACATCAGGGATCCCGTCTGCTTCCAGCAGGACCTGCGCGTGACCATCCAGGCGCTGGGCTGGTGGCCGAACGGCAAGTACCAGCCGCTGGCCGACGACATCGCCTCGGTGGCCTACTGGTACCAGGCCGAACCGCACGCGCCCTTTCCGGAGCTGCCCGGGCTGGCGCAGCGCTGGCCGCGCTGATCGAGGGCCGGACCGGAGCGGACATCGCCAGGCGTCGCCGGGAGGAAACCGAAACGGCGGCTACTGAAACAAGGACCCAACCTTCAAGGAGTTCGACATGGCTCAACTGACCCTGGCCACCTGCCAGTTTGAAATCCGGACACAGGTAGCAAAGAACCTCCGCTCCATCACCCGCCAGATGAAGCTGGCCAAGTCCGGGGGGGCCCACCTGGTTCACTTTTCCGAGGCCTGTCTGACCGGCTACCTGGGCAGCGAGTTGAAGTCCGTGCGGGAGATGGACTGGGAAGCCGTTTCGGCTGCCATGGAAGAGATCATGGAGCTGTCCGGAGCGCTCGGTCTGTGGGTGGTGGTCGGGTCCAACCATCCCCTGTCGGGCCGGCACAAGCCCCACAACTCGCTCTACGTGGTGAGCGACCGGGGGCGCCTGGTCAACCGCTACGACAAGATGTTCTGCACCGGAGACCACGACGACGACGGCGACCTTCACCACTACAGCCCCGGTCAGGCCTTTGTGACCTTCCAGGTGAGAGATGTGATGTGCGGACTGCTGATCTGTCACGACTTTCGCTACCCCGAGCTGTTTCGCCAGTACAAGCGGCTCGGGGTTCAGCTCATGCTGGTCTCCTTTCACAACGCCGGTGGCAGCCTGCAAAGCTATCACAACTACAACACCTGGGTTTCGGCCACCATTCAGGCCGCGGCGGCCAGCAACTATTTCGCGGTCAGCGCCAACAACGGCACCCGCCGCCATGCCTGGCCAAGCTTCGTGGTGAATGCCGAGGGATTGGTGGTCGACCGGGCCCGGCCCCACCGCCCGGCGGTCCTGATCAACCCCATCGACACCGAAGTTGAGCTGTACGACGCCTCCAAGGCCTGGCGGGACCGCTGCATGCAGGGAACCTTTCACAGTGGGACCCTGACCCGGGATCCGCGGTCCAGCGACCGGATCCGGGTCTGACCCAGACCGGCCAGGAATGCGACTGCAACTCCACACCACGCCCGCCCGTCGAGCGGGAATGATCTGGCTCTGCCTGCCCTTGGGTCTGCTCGTCCTGCTGGCTGCCTTTGGCACGGGTTCGTCCGGGGCCGACCGGAACGAACCCAACGCTCTGCAACAGCTCAAGAGCCAATGGCCCACCGTCCCCTCGCGGGTGGTCGGCGCCCCCGACCCTCCTCCGCCCTACAAGGTGGTGCCGGTCTTCCCCAAGCTCTCGCTGACCAATCCGGTGGTGGTGGCGAGGGAGCCGGGAAGCCAAAGCCTGTGGTTCATCGACCAGGACCCCTGGAAGGCGGAGCCGCGCCTGTGCCGGACCATCGGGGCCCCTGTTGAGGGCGCCTACGAAGTCCTGCACCACTTCGGGAAATCCCTGGCCTACAGCATCGCCTTTCATCCCTCATTCCAGGAGAACGGCCATCTCTTTATCGGCAGCAACGACCGGGTGGCGGACGGCGACAAGCGCGTTCGCATCACCCGCTATCGCGTGGACCGCACCCCGCCCCACCATTTTCATTCCGACTCGGCCGAGGTGATCATCGAGTGGGAGTCCAACGGACACGACGGCGCCGCCATCGCCTTCAGTCCCGAGGGCCTGATGTACGTCACCTCCGGCGACGGGACCAGCGATTCCGACACCAATCTCAAGGGCCAGGGACTCGATCATCTGCTTTCCAAGGTGCTGCGGATAGACGTGGACCGCCCGGACCCGGGGCGCCTCTACTCGGTGCCCCCGGACAATCCCTTCGTTGCAATAAAGGGAGCCCGCCCCGAAACCTGGGCCTACGGATTTCGCAACCCCTGGCGCATGTCGGTGGATCCCGGGACCGGGCATGTGTGGGTGGGAAACAACGGACAGGACCTCTGGGAACAGGTCTACCTGGTGGAACGGGGGGCCAACTACGGCTGGAGCGTCTACGAGGGCAGCCACATCTTCTACGCCAACCGCGAGCTGGGACCCACCCCGGTCTCCAAGCCCCTGCTGGAACACCCCCACTCCGAGGCCCGCTCCATGACCGGCGGCCTGGTCTACCACGGCTCCCGGTTCCCCGAGCTGCGGGGAGCCTACATCTACGGCGACCACTCCACCGGCAAGATCTGGGGCGCCAGGGTGGAGGGCCGGAAAGTCGCCTGGCACAAGGAGCTGGCCGACACCTCCCTGGCCATCGTCGCCTTCGAGGTGGACGGCGAGGGCAACCTGCTGGTGCTCGACTACCGTGACAAGGGAGAGGGAGGCTTCTACTCCCTGGAAGTCAACCACGCGCCCGACAGCAGCGACCGCTTCCCCCGGCGCCTGAGCCGGACCGGGTTGTTCACCTCGGTCGCAGGCCACCGCTTGACGCCCGGCATGATCCCCTACTCGGTGAACGCCCCCCTGTGGTCGGACGGCGCCTTCAAGGAACGGTCGCTCTACCTGCCGCCGGCCGATGGACAGGAGGATGGCCCGAGCCAGGCCGGCGCAGGCATGACCTCCAACGTGGGCTGGAGCTTTCCGGACCGGACCGTCCTGGTCAAGTCGTTCGGATTCGACTCGGAAAACGGCAGCGCCGGCGAGCGGCGCTGGGTCGAGACCCGCTTGCTGACCCGGCAGCAGGGCGAATGGGTGGGCTATTCCTACGCCTGGAACCGGGAGCAGACCGAGGCTTATCTGGTCGGAAGCGAAGGACGGGATGCCTCCGTCGAAATCGGCCTGGCTGACGGAGGGAAGCGCCGGCTGGACTGGCGCTTCCCCAGCCGGAGCGAGTGCATGGTCTGCCACAGCCGGGCGGCCAACTTCGTCCTGGGGCTGTCGACGCTCCAGATGAACAAGGAACACGACTACGGAGGGGTCACGGCCAACCAGTTGGAGGCCCTGCACTACCTGGGCGTGCTGAAGCCGGCCTGGTCGGACGAGGACAGGCAGTCCCTGCGGAAGCAGTTGCTAGAGAGCGGGGTCAACCGCTACCGGCTGGACTCGCGGGTGGAGGGAATTACGGCGGGCGGCGATGGGGCGGTGCTGCCGGCCGAGCTGCCCTTTCACTGGTCGGCAGCCTTCCCCCGCCTGGTCGACCCCTACGACCCGAGGGAAGACCTGCAGGCCCGGGCCCGCTCCTACCTGCACTCCAACTGCGCCCAGTGCCACGTGCAGGCCGGGGGAGGCAACTCCCAGATCTCACTGGAGTTCAGCAAGAGCCTGCAAGACATGAAGATGCTGGACCTGGAACCCCTGCACCACAAGTTCGACATCCCCGACGCCAGGCTGGTGGCTCCCGGCGATCCGGACCGCTCCGTCCTGCTCCACCGAATGGCCACCCGCGGCCGGGGCAAGATGCCTCAACTGGCCACTTCACTGGTCGACCGGCAGGCCGTCGAACTGATCCGCGAGTGGATCCGGCGCATGAAGTGAGGAACGGCCCCGGGGAGTGAGCAGGAGCTTCGAATTGTCCGGCTTCGACACCATCGTCGTCGTATGGACCGCATTGGCGATACCCGTCTTCATCTACAGCCTGGTGGGGACCGACCACGTCGGCCGCACCGGAGGAAATCCGCGGGGCCCGCGGGTGGCGGCGTGCTGGGGCTGGGTGATCATGGAACTGCCGGCGCTGTGCGTGCTGCCGTCGGTGTACCTCTGGGCCGGCAATCGGCATCCGGTGGCCGACCTGCTGGTCGCCGCCTGGGTGATCCACTACGCCCACCGGACCCTGGTGTGGCCCTGGATCGTGCCCCGCTACAGCCGGCCGATGCCGGTCGCCACCTGCGTCTCGGGCTTCGTCTTCAATGTTGTCAACGGCCTCCTCAACGGCTGGTTCCTGGGCTACGCGGCAGACTATCCGCGGGAGTGGCTGCTGGACGGCCGCTTCATCGCCGGCGCGGCGGCGTTCCTGGTGGGAGCGGCCCTGAACGTCACCTCCGACTACCGCCTGGCACAGTTGCGCCGGCAGCAGCAGGGACGCTACCTGGTTCCGCGGGGCGGAGCCTTCAGGTTCCTGTCTTCACCGAACCTGGCGGGCGAGATGGTCGAGTGGATCGGCTTTGCGCTGATGGCCTGGTCGCTGCCGGCGCTGGCCTTCGCCCTGTGGACCGCCGCCAACCTGATTCCCCGCGCGCTCTGGCGCCACCGCTGGTACCGCCGGACCTTCCCCGACTACCCGCCGGCCCGCCGCGCCCTCATCCCCGGTGTTTGGTGAGGCGACGGCCTCTACTACTCCCTCGCTGGTATGTAGGCCCCGTCTCCGCTCCCCTTCCCAGGGCGCTCTCCGTCGTTGACAACTCCGTAAGCCAGGAAGGGATTATTGCCGTATTCACCGCTTTCGTCGAAGTGCTTGAGGATCCGGACATAGCCCTGCGTGACACCCGGGGCCGAATTCAAAATTCCGTTTCTCTGAACCCATTCCCTTGGCGCAACAAGAAACCGCGGCATGACCCTTACCAATATCCCGTGACCATCGTAAATCTCCAGACTGAATTCACTGGAACTGTCGTCGACTTCCCCCGTATTGACAATCGCCAGGTTACCGCGGCTCTCCTCATTCTGCTGCAAACCGAATATCCAGGCACTGTCGGTGAACCTCTCCCTTTCCGGCACCGCGGTGTAGAAGACGCTGTACTGGCCACCGTTTGCGTCTGGTGATCCCGTCCGGGCGCCGATCACGATCCCGCTCATTTCCCCATCTTCCTCTTTGGCAAACAGGGGCGCCCTGATTGACTCTCCAAACGAGTCAATCCCCGGGATTTCTTCTGCTCGCCACACATCGATGACGCTGGGGATGATGCGCTGCTGGCCAGCTTTCAGTTCCAGAGAATAAGGCACCGTGACCAACTCCGATTGAAAGGGTTCATCGGTGGGGACATACCCCGAAAGGGTTAGATTCAGTACCTTGGATTTATCCGAGAAATTGGTCAAAGTCAGTTCGCTGGTGAATTGTCCCGCCTCCACGATTACGGGTAAGGCCTGCCCCCTAACTCCTTCCAGGGAACTCTCACTGACTGGAAAAACAAACGAACCGTCCGAGTTGACCTGATCGTTGATGACCCCGTAGGCATAGAACGGCCCCGACCCTGTCACCCGCTCCACCTTGACGTAGCCACCGTGCATGGGATCGCCCTTATCCTTCAGCACTGCATTGTACTGGTGGAAGCCTCCCGGCTTCAGCTTCACGTCGTCCAGCATCTCGCCACTGCGATCGGCAGGATTCCCGGAAAATACCGTGGCCCTCACCGATATCTCACCCTCCGACCCCATGTTCTGGACGGCTACGTTGGAGCGGTCCTGCTGATTTTGGCGAAGCCCGCACAGATAGACGGCTTCGTCATGGAATCCCTCATCCCTGGGAACCCCAAAATAGGCCAGCCCGGCGCGCCCTTCGGGGACGGCCGTGGTGGTCCGCACCATGACTACGACTTCGGAAGAACCCGCCACGTCCACTCTCAAACTCCCGATTTGACTGCCGGTTTCAGGGATGGGAACTCCCAGCCTCCTCAGGTAGTCCATGGCGTCAGTCTCGATCTTCTGCTGCATGGGTCCAAG
>JAPOZE010000417.1 GCA_026706225.1 Acidobacteriota bacterium | reverse complement strand
AGGTTCCTCTATGCCTGGCCCAGCGCCCGCTATGCCGTGATGGGCGGGGAGCAGGCAGCCCGCACCTTGGTGGATGTCCGACTCGCTCAGAAGGAAAGGGAAGGCGCCCGGCTGACGGATGAGCAACGCCGGGAACTGGCGGCCGAGGTCCGCGAGACCTTCGAACACCAGGCCGACCCTCGCTACGGGGCAGCCCGGCTCTGGGTGGATGCTCTGATCGATCCGGCCCGGACGCGGGAGGTGCTCATTCGAAGCCTTCAGGTGGCCGCCCTCAATCCGGAGGCGCCCCCCTTCAAGTTGGGCCTGCTTCAGACCTGACGGGGCTTTGCCTCAGACCGACAGGCAGGGGAAAGAGATTTCTACGGAGAAAAACGACGAACCACGAATGGACACGAATGAACACCAATATACGGATTGATGAGTTGTTGATTGGGAACTGTGACAATTGAAATCGAGGGGTCTTCTACGACAGAAACGAATTCATGCCGGGGTATTAAAATTGCAGAAGCATTTGAGCGCCCTTCCAATTGAAATAATTCCATCTGCATTTGTGTCTATTCGTGTGCATTCGTGGTTCGTCTTTTTTAATGATCGTCTGTTTCCCCCGGAATGATCCCGACGGCAAGGGGGCCCGGCTAATCACTCTCCACTCTTCACTAATCCCCTCTTCAAGGATGCAGCAGCACTTTCAAAACACCGGGAGATCGAGCCAGTCGAAATGCCTCGACCGCCTCGGTCAAGGGCAGGGAATCCCGGATCAGTCGGCTGGGGCGGATGCGCTTGCGGAACAGAAGATCCAGGGCCGGTTCGAAGCGGCCGCAGCGAGACCCCAACAGGGTGAGTTCATCCACCACCACCGAGGCCGGATCGAAAGACTGCCGTCCATGAAAGGTCGACTTCAGGACGACCGTGCCGCGCGGTTCCAGGAGTCTGAGGGCCAAGTCCAGTCCCGACCGCGAACCGGTGGCTTCCACCACCAGCTCAAGGGAGCGATGGGCGGTTTGGGCCGAGCGCAGGTGGAGGGTGCTGACCCCCAGATCTTCGACCAGGCGCATTTTTTCCGGATGCTTGCCGATCAGGGTCACGGGAGGGTGGGCGGCAGGCCTGGCCTGGGCCAGGACCATGGCGATCAGCAGTCCCAGCTTTCCGTCTCCCAGGACGGCGATCTTTTCCAGCGCTCGGATATTGACTTGGTCTAGAATCTCACAGGCGGCGGCGACCGGTTCCACGAAGACCGCGTCGTCGTCGGAGACCGAGTCGGGAACCGGATGGAGATTCCGTTCCGGAAGGGTAAGGTACTCGCGAAAGGCGCCGTCCCGGTTCAGAATTCCCAGCACCGAGCGACGGGGGCAGTGTCTTTCCCAACCGGATCGGCAGAACTCGCACCGGGAGCAGGCAGCGTTGATTTCTCCAACCACCCGGGCGCCCACCAGGGACGAAGTTCCGGAGGCCTCGACTCTGCCGACAAACTCGTGGCCCAGCACGCCCTTGAATCCGAAGTACCCCCTGGTGATTTCAAGATCGGTGTTGCAGATACCTGCCTGGATGAGACGCACCAGGCTCTCGTCCCCGGTGAAAACCGGCCTGGCCGCTTCTACGACTTCAAGCTTTCGATCAAAGACGACCGCCTTCATGATCGCTCCGGGGTGAGGATGGGGTGAATCGACAGCCAGGGTGCGGGACAGGACACCAGGCCTCCTGCGGATTCGGGTTCCCGCTGCCGGAGAACCGAACGAACCCGATTCATTCTAAGGCAGTTCAGATTCCGTCGAGAGGACAATCGAATGAAGCTCTCCAAACGTGCCAAGAGAAGGATCATCTGGGCAGCCGTGCTGATGGCCCTGATGGGTCTCCGCGTGGGCTGGATGCTTTACGACCGCAGCCGTCCTGTTACTCCCAAGAAGACGGCCTCCAAGAGAATCGAACGGGATTACCTGGTCCGGCTTCCCCGGTTCTACATTTCGGGATTCGAGGAAGCCAAGCGGTTGGTGGGGAAGCCGATCTGGGTGAAGAAGGCATTTCAGTTGCCCTACTATCCCGTCGGCAGGAGTGGGAAGCCTGCCGCCGGAGGAGGGGCAGGGCAGCTTCCTGCCCTGGAGGAGCTGGTGGTGAAAGAGGTGTTGGAGCAGCCCGCCCCGGGCCGGCCGGGAGACAGGCAGGTCCTGGCCGTCTTTGAATTGGAAGGGGTGGCCATGGGAACCGTCATCGGTACGTTTGACGGGAAGCGGCAGCTCTACCAGATGGTCTTGGACCCGTTTTTCTACGCCAGGGACCCCCGAGAGCTCTACTCGCACTGGAGCGAGAATACCTGGACACTGATCCGGGACCACGAGTTGGTATTGGACATGACCTTTGCCCAGGTCGCACTCTCCATCGGTGACGGCAGGCTGGTGACCCAGGAAGCGGGGAACGTTCAGGTCTATGAGTTCCTGCGCAAGCCGGGGGGAGCACCCGGGCGTTGCCGGGTAAGGTTCAAGGGAGGTCGGGTGTCGGAGTTCAAGGTGCTGGAATAGGACTCCGCATACCGCTCCACCGCGGGTCCGCTGCGGGCAGGGAGGAACAGCCATTACCCTTCAACGATTTCTTGCCAAGCCGATCCTGAGAGTGTTGCTGCTGGTAGTGCTGCTCTACCTGTTCTTTCTCAGCATTTCCCTGATGGGGGCATCCTTCAAGTTCTTCGGTCACGGATTCGCCGAGCGCCTGCTGACCACCACCGCCAATCCGTTCGTGGGCCTGTTTATCGGAGTGCTGGCCACCAGCGTGGTGCAAAGCTCTTCGACCGTTACGGCCATGACGGTGGGACTGGTTGCCGGGGGAGCCCTGGACGTTCAGGGGGCCATCCCCGTCATCATTGGCTCCAACCTGGGCACCAGTGTCACCAACACACTGGTCTCGGTGGGCCATATCTCTCGACCTGAAGAATTCAAGCGGGCTTTTGCGGCGGCTACGGTCCACGACTTCTTCAATCTCATCCTGGTGGTGGTTTTTTTCCCCCTGCAGTTGTTTACCAACGTGCTGGGCCACGCTTCGTCCGTGCTGTCGGAGGTACTCAGGGAGTTGGGGGGATTGCAGTTGGTCAATCCGATCCAGACCATCGTGGAGCCTGCCGTGAAAGTCATCGGTCGAGGGACCTCGGAATCGGGAGCCGTCATGCTGCTCATCGCGGTGGCCCTCCTCTTCCTTTCGTTGCGCTACCTGGTGGTAGTTCTGAAATCCCTCGTGATCGGCAGGATCGGGCGGTTCTTCAACCAGATCCTTTTCAGAACGGCCCCCAGAGCCCTGGTGCTGGGTGTTGTGACGACCATAGCGGTCCAGAGCAGCTCGATCACCACCTCCCTGGCGGTTCCGCTGGCAGGCGCCGGCATTCTGTCGCTCATGCAGATCTTTCCCTTTACTCTGGGCGCAAACATCGGCACCACCATCACGGCCATGCTGGCCTCGCTGGTGACCGGCAACCCGGCGGCCGTCACGGTCGCCTTCGCTCACCTGCTGCTCAACCTGTTCGGGGTGGTGCTGGTCTGGCCGATTCGGCGCGTTCCGGTCACCATGGCCGAGGTGCTGGCCGAGTGGTCGCTGAAATCCAGGCTGGTCCCCCTGTTGCACGTGGGGATGACCTTCTTTCTGCTGCCCCTGGTGTTGATCTATTTGACGCGATGAGCGAGGCTCCTGGCGTGGGCTTGGGGGAATCTTTGTACGATTATAGTTTTGTACAACTGTAGCCGTTCATATCTGTCTTTGTGAGGTCGGACGCAGGACACCCGCCAGGCAGCAGCCGAAATTCACCAGCAGGCCGATGACGCCGGCATGGAATCCCCATAGCCGAGGATAGCCCAGCCAGGTCAGTCCCAGGCCGACCAGCAAGCCCGCCACCATTCCGGTAAGCACGGTCTCGCCGCGGAGCCGCTTCCAGTAGAGGCCCAGGAAAAAGCAGGGAGCTATCTGGATGAGCACCTCGAACTTGAGCTCGAGGAGGCGGATCAGCGTGTTCTCGGTCCCGATGGCAATGATCACCAGCAGGGTGACGATGATCCAGGAGCACCACTTGCCGACGGAGGTCAGCTCGGCCTCGTTGCTTTGGGGACGGAAGTAGACCTGGTAGATGTCCTTGGTGACCATGGAGGAGATTGAGAGCAGGGCCGAGTCGGCCGTCGACATCAGGGCCGCCAGGGCAGCCGCAAAGATGAGGACGACCAGCCAATACCCCTCGGTGGACTGGTTCATGATGAGGCTGCAGATCCGGGCCAGTACCTGATCGGTTTCTCCGAGCGCCAGGTCGGGCAGGACCATGCTTCCGGTCACCCCGCAGATCATGGCGATCAGTGCCGTGGTGAAGGGCATGATGGTCATCAGAGCCAGGGACCGTTTGAGCACCCGGGTGGATCGGCTGGCGTAGAGGCGTTGGATGGCCTGGGGGTAGATGGCCGCCCCGAATCCGAAGAGGAACACGTAGCTGAGCCAGTTCATGCATCCCTCCAGGGTCGGCACCTGAACCTTGGCGGGGTCGATGCGGCTGAGATGCTCCACCACCGCGGGCAGGCCGCCGGCCAGACCGGGCACCATGAAGAGAAGCATCAGGAAACCCGACAGCAGCAGGATGCCCTGGATCATGTCGGTCCAGGCTACGCTGCGCATGCCCCCCAGGGTCTCGTAGACCACCATGATGATGGCCAGGGTGATGATGCCGTAGGCGGAAGGGACGGCTCCGTTGGTGAGTCCCTCGACGGCCGCTCCTATGGCCCTCAGTTGGGCCAGGGTATAGTTGGCCAGGGCGTAGATCATCAGCAGGGTGGCGAGCAGGGTGAGCCGGGGAGAGCCGAAGCGGTGGGCGATGTAGTCTCCGGGGGTAATGAACTTCTTCTTCCGGGAGAGGGCCACCAGCCGTGGCGCAAACAGCAGGTACCCGGTGATTACCGAGAACATGAACAGGATGGAGGCGCTCCAACTGAAGCCGATGCGGTAGGAGATCCCGGTATAGCCGAAGAGGGTATTGCCGCTGTATTGAGTGGAGTAAAGGGTGAGAAAGAGAGCCAGAAAGCCGAGAGAGCGTCCCGCCAGGTAGTGGTCCGACAGACTGTGGCCCCGACTGCTGCGCCGGGCCAGCCAACCGACGCCGATGGTGGAAAACAGGTAGAGGGCGATGACCGTCAACGCCCCCCAACCGAAGGTCAACTGGCTTTCACTGGCCCCCATGGGAGTCTTCTTCCCCGACAGTCGTCCAGTAGCGAGAGATCACCCAGCCGGTCCATCCGGCCAGCACCAGCACTGCAAGCAGCGAGACCGCCACCCAGAGAGGCAGTCCCAGAACCAGGGGGCCCCGGTATCCGGCCGGCCAGTACCAGGGGATGGCGACGGCGTAGAGGAGCAGATAGACCAGCCACAGCCAGGGATGGCGGCGGGGTTCCCGGATGGGTTCGTCGGAGCCCTGGTCGTCGTTTTCGGCTGAATGCATGGAGTGGGGTTCCGTGAGAGGAGTCCCGGTTGAATCGCCTGGGCGGAAGGGCATCATACCACAAGCACCGCCCCCACCCTGCGGTGCGGACCCTACAGAGGAGAAAGAGCCGGTCGTCAGTGAAGACGAACCACCAATGAACACGAATAGACAGGAAGACCGATGGACCTTCTTTACTGCGTCGCCGTCACGGGATGAATTCCACCCGGGAGCGCGGGCGTCCCGCCCGCACAAGTCTTCCCGCAGCCTCGGCCATTTTCTCCACCCGGCTCGACCGGCAACGGCGCCAGGACACTGCATCGGCCGGCCCCACGCCGGTCCCGCCGGCAGGGTGGCCGGGTGCCGCATCGCAGAAAACCGAGCGGCACGCAACGGGAGTGCATGCGGGCGGGACGCCCGCGCTCCCGGGTGGCACCTCTTCCCTTCACGCTTGCTCCTTGAAGGGGCGCACCCCGGCTTGCCGGGCCGTAGCCCTGCCGATGCGGCAGAGCCGTCCCGCTTCGTGGTCCTTCGTGTGCCTTCGTGGATAACTCTTTTTTCTTTTGTTTCAAATAAGCACCGCCCCCGCCCTGGTGTGCGGATC
>JAPOZE010000674.1 GCA_026706225.1 Acidobacteriota bacterium | reverse complement strand
ACCAGCACCGCAAAGCTGGCGGCCACCACCAGTTGATCCAGCAACCTGATTTCAATACCGATCATCTGGCTTTGTCCGATGCCGGCGTTGGAGGCCGGAAATGACTGCTGCCGCCGCAACGGTCACTCAAATTCCAGTGACGTTTATCGCCGTCCGTTAGAGTCTATAAGTGTTTTATTAATGAGTGTCTTGACTAAGTTTTGCCGTGGCTTGGCTCGCTACGAACATCCCTTGCAATCCAATGCCATCCCCCGTATAACGGGGGGATGGATACTGTAAGCAACCTCGCGCCGGTCCGACCTGAAGCCAAGCCCACCGGCCGCCACCCCAGCAACGCCCTCTCGGCCGCCTTCCTGCGCTCCGCTCCGCCCGGAAGACACGCCGACGGAAACGGATTGTACCTCTTCGTCCTGCCTTCCGGTACCCGCAGCTGGATTCAACGCCTGGTCGTCCGCGGCCGTCGCCGGGAGCTCGGTCTCGGCAGCGTCGCCCGGGTCCCCCTGGCCGAGGCCGGGGAGAAAGCGCTGGCCAACCGCAAGCTGGCTCGTGAGGGCGGAGATCCTCTGGCGGAGAAGCGACGCGCCCAGGGCATCCCCACCTTCTCCGAAGCCGCCTCGCGTGTGCTGGAACAGAAGCGGGACGGCTGGCGCGGCCGGCGTCACCACCGCGAGTGGATGGCCAGCCTGAGGCGGTACGCCTTCCCCCGCATCGGCAAGATGCCGGTCTCAGAGGTCACCAGCGCCGATCTGCTTGAGATCCTCACCCCCATCTGGCACCGGAAGGCCTCCAGCGCCCGGCGGGTGCGCCAACGGATCAGCGCGGTGATGAAATGGGCGATTGCCCAAGGCTACCGGATGGCCAATCCGGCCGGGGAGGCGCTCGGGGCCGCGCTGCCGAGACAGGGCAGCATCCCACGGCACTTCAAGGCACTGCCTTACGGGGAGGTGGCCGGCGCTGTCCGGACGGTGCGGCATTCCGAAGCAGCCGTCGCGGTCAAGCTCGGTTTCGAGTTTCTGGTGCTGACGGCGTGCCGGTCGGGGGAGATGCGCGGGGCGCGGTGGGAGGAGATCGACCTGGAGGCGGCGACGTGGACGGTCCCACCGGAACGGATGAAGCACAGGAGAGAGCATCGCGTACCGTTGTCCGCCAGAGCGCGGGAGATTCTGGCCGAGGCGGGACGGACCGAGAGCTCGTCCGATCTGGTGTTTCCGTCTCTGGCCGGTGGCCTCCTGCCGGACCGCGAACTCAGCAGCTTGCTGCGGGAATTGGGAATCGGGGCCGTGCCGCATGGCTTCCGCTCGTCGTTCCGCGATTGGGCGGCCGAGGAGACCGATGCCCCGCATGCGATGATGGAGGCGGCATTGTCGCACGTGATCCGCAACCAGGTGGAAGCGGCCTACGCCCGCTCGGACCTGTTCGAGCGCCGCCGGGTCTTGATGGAGGCCCAGGCGAAGGGGTTCCAGCGCCTCGGGCAGGACGGTTTCGAGGTCGGGACTTTCGCTGAAGTGTAGGTTCGCGTCGCTCAACCGGGAGATGGACGCCCGCAGCGCCTCGATCTCCCGCTCCCGTTCGTCGTGGGTGTTTACGGCTCCCATCCCCTCTCCCGCTTCAGAACTCAACCGGCACCACCGGCACGGAAACGAGGAAACGCCGAATGCGGGATTGCGCCGAACTGCTGCAGTCCCGACGGCCGCTTTCCCACCGTTGCACTGAACGATCACTATATTCTCACCATAAACAGCAAAATTATCACACCTTTCTCATAGAAACTTCTGCAAACTAACCACCTATTTCTCCATGCCGTTGCAGGCAAAGGGGAAGAAGCCCAGGGAATGTCCGGGAGAGCAGGCAAGCCTTGGACGGAGGAGGAGAAGCAGGCGGTCAAGTTGGCCTGTCTTCAATAGGAATCCATTCAGGACATTGACGCCCTCCACGAGCGAAACGACGGCGGCCAATCCAGGGAGTGCAGTGGGGACGGCACCTTCGTTTTCAGCCCGGAGTAGCCGTACGGTCCTTGGAAGGCAGGTCGTCTGAACGTTCAACCAACTCCGCGCTTAACTGTCCGCACTACCACCCACATTTCATATGTTGTTGATATTACGCATCAAGAGTTCTTTCGTTATACAAAGTTGCCACCAAGGATGCCCCTTAATTGTTGATTGCGATTGCCAACCCCAGATTGTCCTGGTCCTCAGCGGCCTTATGGAAACGCTGCTAGAACAGGCTCTAGCCAAGACTTCAACCGCTTCTGCGCTTGTTCGCACTTGTACCGCACGCGTGGAAGGAAAGGACAAATGATGAAAAAAGCCAGCCGTCTCGCCTGTCTGCCCGGGCTAGTGACGGTGCTGGGTTCAGCAGTGACACTGTCGGCATTGGCTCAGCAAACTGGTTCTCGGCAAGAACAGTGCCTTGAGGTTCGGGTGTTGGATCCCTCATCGGCATCGATCCCGGGAGCCACGGTTGCCATCGGGAATCGAGAGGAAATGACCGACGGCTCGGGCTTGGCCACCTTATGCGGTCTTGGTTCCGGCCCCCACCAGATCGTGGTTTCGGCGGAGGATTTTGAGGTCCACGAAGGTTCGGTGGAGCCATCCCAAGGAAGGGTCGCCATCATCCTTCAGTTGCTCCTGGAGACGGAACTGGTGGTCGTGGGGAGTCGCGCCCAACCGAGGTCGGTGACCGAATCCCCGGTCCCCATCGACGCCATCCCGCTGCAGGATGTCGTGAGCCAGGGATTCACCACCCTCGACTACCAGTTGCGGACGCTGATCCCGTCGTACAACGTGGCCACCCATCCCATCAGTGACGCGGCCACCCTGGTGCGGCCGGCCACGCTGCGCAACCTGGCCCACGACCACACGCTCGTCCTGGTCAACGGCAAGCGCCGCCACCGCTCCTCGGTCATCGCCTGGTTCGCCGGAGTGACGGACGGCGCCCAGGGCCCGGATATCTCGACCATTCCGGCGATTGCGCTGCGTCAGGTCGAGGTGCTGCGCGACGGCGCGTCGGCGCAGTACGGCTCGGACGCGATCGCCGGCGTCATCAACTTCCTCCTGAAGGATGCTCCGGCGGGGGGCAGGATCGAGGTCGGCACCGGAACCTACCGCGCCGGCGACGGCAATACCTACAACGTCGCCGGCAACGTCGGGCTGCCGCTCGGCGCCAACGGGTTCGCCAATCTCAGCCTGGAGTATGGCAATGCCGCCCCGACCAACCGCAGCGTGCAGCGGGCCGACGCGGCGGCGCTCGTTGCGGCCGGCAACACCCATGTGATGAATCCGGCCCAGGTCTGGGGCAACCCGAAGATTGCGGACGACGTGAAGCTGTTCGGCAACTTCGGCCACCTGTACGCCAACGGGCTGCAGTTCTACGGTCACGCCAACTATGCCGACAAGACGGTGACCGAGGGGTTCTACTTCCGGAACCCGAACACGCGTCAGAATATCTACAGCCTCGACAGCGGCCAGACGCTGCTGATCGGCGACGTTCTCCGGGCGAAGGGGCTGGGCTCGGCCAACTGCCCGACGGTGAAGGTCACCGACAACGTGCCGGACCAGGAGGCGCTGGCGCGGGTGTTTGCCGACGACAACTGCTTCTCGTTCCAGGAAATCGCGCCGGGAGGTTTCACGCCGAAGTTCGGCGGGGTGGTCACCGACATGTCGGCTCTGGCCGGGCTGCGCCGCGTTGCGGCCAACGGGCTGACCTGGGACATCAGCGCCGGCTACGGCTCCCACGAGTCGGACTTCTTCTTCCGGAACACGGTCAACGCGTCGCTCGGCCCGGAGACGCCTCGCGACTTCGATCCGGGCCGCTATCGGCAAGAGGACCTTAACCTCAACGCCGACGTGTCCTATGCCGTCAGTGACGTGGTCCACGTGGCGGCGGGCGCCGAGTGGCGCGACGAGAGCTTCACTGTGGGCGCTGGCGAAAGGGCGTCGTGGGAGGTGGGGCCGTATGCCGCGCAGGGGTTCGTCCCCGCGTCGAACGGCTTTCCCGGCTTTGCCGACTACACGGCCGGCAGGTGGAACCGTCGCAACGTGGCGGTCTACGGCGACGTGGAGCTGCAGGGGCGCGATGACCGGTACTCGGTCGGCGGCGCCGTCCGGGTCGAGCGCTTCGACCTGTTCGGGGCAACCATGAACGGCAAGCTGTCGGCCCGGATCGGGCTGAGCGACGCCGTCTCGCTGCGCGGCGGCGTGAGCACGGGATTCCGAGCGCCGACTCCCGGCCAGCAGAACACGATCAACGTACAGACCTTTCTCAACGATCAACTGGAGTTGACCGACAGCGGCACCGTCCCTTCGACCTTTGCGGCAGCCCTTCGCCATGGCGGCGGGCCGCTACGGCCCGAGACATCGCGCAACGTTACGGCCGGACTGGTGATCGACAACGGCCCGTTCACGCTGACCGCCGACTATTTCCGCGTCGCCATCGCGGATCGTCTGGCCCTGTCGGGGGTCATCAGCACCGATGCTGAGGATCGCGCGCTGCTGTTGGCCGACGGCATCACGGCTGCCGAATCCCTGAGCCTGTTCCGGTTCTTCATCAACGACTTCTCTACCCGGACCCAGGGGATCGACGTGGTTTCCACCTGGACGCCGCCGGCGCTGTCCGGGGCCACGGTGCTCAGCTTTACCATGAACTACACCGATACGAAGATGACGGAGGAGTCGGATCTGCTCGCTCCCGGCGATGTGCTCGCCCTGGAGCGGGGCGTGCCCCGGACCCGTTGGAACGCCGCCGTCAACCAGCGCGTGGGGCGGGTGGGCCTGCTTGGCCGCCTGAGCTACTACGGCGACTGGGTCGATCTGTTCGACGCACGGTTCGTCAGCGGCGCCGACTCGGCAATCCTGAACGGGCGTCCCATTGTCGATCTGGAGGTCAGCGTGCCGCTCGGCGAGGGAACGACGCTTGCACTTGGCGGCCAGAACGTGTTCGACACCTATTCGGACCGCAACGACGTGCTGGCCGACGCGCTCGGCGTTCCTTTCAGCCAGTTCACGCCATGGGGCTTCAGCGGCGGCTACTACTACGCCCGAATCAGCTATTCCTGGGGGAGCACCTTCTAGGGCCTCCAAGATCAAGAAAGCGTTACAGGCAGTCAGACTCCGAGAAAGCCTGACACAGGACTTCCTACGGCCACTACTCTTTTCGGATCGGTCGCGAACATTTCGGATTTTCCACAGGGGGGGCTGAGAGAGAAACGGGGCTGTGACTGTTCTTCCACGGCTTGGCCGAACGGTAACGTCCGCCAACGTCCTGAATAATCTAGTGGATTCCCGTTCAGTAAGAGGGATGCAATGAGAGGATCGTCGCAGGGTGATCAATAGTAAGTCTATTATTATTAATTAGTTACATCTCACCAATTATATCTGATGGAGCGGTGGGCTGAGTTCCTGGCCGCGAGCCGGAAACCGGTCGCTGCCTGAGTTCGCCCCTCTCGTGCGTAGCTCCCCTATGGTCAGTGTTCCGACCTGGGCCTCGTCGTCGCTATGACGGCCTTCCCGCCAGGGATCACTGTGGAGGGAGCGGCCCGCCGAGGGGAGGGTTAATCGCGCGCCACTGTACGCGCCGCTTAACCCTCGCCGGTGATGCACCAGCAACAAAAAGAGGGGGCGCTCTCACCACCATCACCCCTCTCGCGCGGCGCGCCGTTGCGCCAAGCGAGGGGGGGACACGCGAGGCGCTGCCTTGCTTCGCTTTTCCGCCGCCGATGCAGGAAATCCGTCTTGTCCCCCGTCTGATGCGGCGTTTCGGGGAAGCTTTCGACCACAACGGCGAGGGCTCCGCCCTCTGAGAGAAAGGCGTTATGGGCGTCAAAATCATGTCCACCTTTAGTGTCCACCCCCCCGTCTGAAAGGTGGACACCCATACGCCGCCACGTCCCTGACCCCGGGAGGCGGAAATCGTCGATCATTTCGCCGGCGTTCGAGGCCGGGTTTTCCTGTTCCCATTGGACGACTGGGCGCGTTACCTGGCCGGTATATAAGCGCCGTCACCGGTTCTCTGGCCCGGGGCCCCGCCGTCGTTGACCACGCCGTAAG
>JAPOZE010000479.1 GCA_026706225.1 Acidobacteriota bacterium | reverse complement strand
AGTTGCGTTGGAAGAATCCGTTGACCTAGACGAGCCCCCTATTCACCGTTCCCCGGCCTCCTGCTCCAATGGCAATCAAAGCAGTGCAGGCAGCCCCGCGATTGGACTATACTTCCTGAAGGCTGGCGGCTGGAACGGCCGGCCAACACGGTGGCTGAGGCATTCATACCAGTGACAAATCTTGGGCAAACGGTTGGAGGAAGAGGATGAATCGACGACAACTCATCAAGTCTTTGGCCGCGGTGCCGGTGATGGCCGGGGGCGCCGCAAGTCCGCGGGCATCCTGGAGCAAGGGGGACGGCTCGGGGTCTGTCGCCGGGCAGCAACGCTGCTATACCGACGAGTGGAAACGCACCAAGCCCGACCATGTGCTCTACCTGCCTCCCGAGCCGCTCGGCGACGACGGGGACAACGAACATCTCATCGTGGTGGAGACTCCCAAGGGAGATCTGCTGGCGACCTGGAGCCAGGGGGCCTACGAGATGTCTCGCGACTACCGTACCGTAGCCTCAAGGAGCCGGGACGGCGGGGTGACCTGGACGCCTCCGGAGACCATTGTCGGGCCCACCGACCACCCGGGATTCACGGCGGCCTTTGCCGTTCCGCTGGTGAGCCGCAGCGGGCGCATCTACCTGCTGTTCAACAAGCACACCGGCGTCACCGACATGTCCTACACCGTTACTTCGCTGCAGCGCTGCATCTACTCGGACGATGACGGCCACACCTGGAAGGAAGGGACCGACCTGAAGGTCCGGCGGCGTCCCCGGTACGACCACCCCGATCCCAAGATGCAGAAGAACCTGATCTTCTGGCAGCAATCCATTCGGGACTCCAAGGACCGCACGCTGCTCGGATTTACCCGCTGGAGCAGCTTGAGCCGCTTTCCCATGGCCAACGGCCCCGCCGGGTGGTATCCCGACTCCCGGTCGGAGTTCGTTCGATTCGACAACCTCGACGACGGTCCCCACCCCAAGGACCTCAAGCTCACCTGGCTCCCGGAGGGGGATTCCGTTTCAGTGCCCTGTCCCTTCGAGCCCCACAGGAGCCGCGGCTACAGCCTGGGCGAAGAGCCGGCGGTGGTGCTCTTGCCCGATGGGCGGTTGTTCGCCGCCATGCGGACCATCACCGGCAACGTCTGGTATTCCGTGTCGGAAGATCCCGACGGCCGGGTCTGGAGGAAGTCGGAGGCGCTGCGCATCCGCGACCACGGCCGCTTCATGCACCATCCCAAGAACACGGCCCCGCTCTATCGGCTCCTGGACGGCCGTTACATCCTCTTCTTCCAGAACCATGACGGGACAGGCTACGGCGCCAAGGGGCCGGGCGACATGGGGGCCCGGCGGGCTCCCATGTTCTATGCCGTCGGGGAGTTCCAGCCCAAGGCCCATCAGCCCATCTGGTTCAGCCAGCCCAAGGTATTTTGCGACGCCGAGAACGTTGCGGTGGGTCCTGGAAACGGCGGTCTCGAGGGCGGCCGAACCTGGCTGTCCTTTTACGGAGCCATGAGCTACGCCGGAGGCAAGCAGATCCTGTGGTATCCCGACCGCAAGCATTTCCTGCTGGGCAAGGAAATCACGCCGCAGATGCTGGGATAGCAGCGCCCGATCCGGGCTCTTGACCGGTTGCTGAATCCTTTGGATAATAAGGCTTCAGAAAACATCGATTTTCCGGATTCCACCATGCGTTCATGGCTGTGGCTGGCGGTCGCTTTGCTGTTGGTTCCCGGGGCGGCTCCGGCTCAATCCATCCCTCAGTTCGAATCGGAAGTCCTGCCGATCCTCTCCCGTTATTGCACCCATTGCCACGGGTCCTTGGAGCCCATGGGCGGACTGGATCTGACCAACCCGCTGCTGATCGAGAAAGGCGGGGCCGGCGGAGCCGGGTTGGTGAGGCATTCCCCCGACGCCAGCCTGATCTACAAGCGCCTGGTGGACGGGTCCATGCCCCCGGCCGGTCAGGAGAAGCCCGCGGGCGAGGACATCGAAGTCATCCGGCGCTGGATCGGAGCCGGAGCACCCACCCTCAAGTTCTACCAGGCTCCCGACCGGGCGGCCGACCGGCGCCGCCGGATAAAGATCCAGGCGCCGCCCCTTTCCCGGGCCGACCGAGAATACTGGGCCTTTCGCAAGCTGGCGGCGCAGGATCCGCCGCAGGTTCACCAGGGTGAGCGGGTGCGCACCCCGGTGGATGCCTTTCTGCTGGAGAAGCTGGAGGAAAAGGGGATCGGGTTTTCGGCCGACGCCGACCGCCTCTTCCTGATGCGGCGCCTCTACCTGGACCTGATCGGCTTGCCCCCCTCGCCGGAAGAGGTGGACGCCTTCCTGGCGGATAGTTCCCCGCTGGTCTACGAGCAACTGGTGGAACGGCTGCTGGCTTCCCCTCATTTCGGGGAACGCTGGGGCCGCCATTGGCTGGATGAGGCCGGCTATACCGACACCCTGGGCGGCGACAACGACTTCGTGGCCGGCAAGCAGCCGCTGGGCGTTCCCGGAAAGTGGAAGTACCGCGACTACGTCATCGACGCCATCAACCGGGACAAGCCCTACGACCGATTTGTCACCGAGCAGTTGGCCGGAGACGAGCTGGTCGACTGGCGCGCGGCATCGGAGTTCAGCCCCGCCATGAGCCGCCTGCTGCAGGCCACCGGCTTTCTGAGAGTCGCCGCCGACGACACCAACCAGGACGTGCTCAACACCCCCGACATACGTTACGGGGTCCTGCAGCGCACCGTTCAGACCTTCGCCAGCAACGTGATGGGGCTCACCGTGGGCTGCGCCCAGTGCCACGACCACAAGTACGACCCCATTTCCCAGTTGGACTACTACCGGTTGACGGCCGTCTTCACGCCTGCCTACAACCCCCAGCAATGGCTGCAACCCGAGGACCGGGCTCTCCCCGAGGCCTCCCCGCTGGAGAAGGAGTCGATCGATCGGGCCAACCGGCGGCTGGACCTTCGGATCAAGCCTTTCCGCCGCAAGCTCAATGCCCTTTATCAACCCTACAAACAGCGCCTGATGGACGAACGGCTGGCCCAGGTTCCCGAGGTGATTCGGGAGGACTTGAGGATCGCGCTGAAGTCCTTCGAAAACGAGTTGCGGCCCCCGGAGCGCTACCTCAAGGAGAAGTTCGAGCCGGTGGTGGTGCCGTCTGAAGAACAGATCCGGGCGCTCTTGAACCCCGAGGAGCTGGCGAGGGCCTCGCGTCTCAAGAGCCGGATTGCCGCCCTGGAAAGACACCGCCGGAACTATGGCACCCTGCAGGCCACGGTGGATACCGGACCGCCGCCGCCCACCTATTTTCTGATCCGGGGGAACTACCTGACTCCGGGACCGGAAGTGGAGCCCGGGATGCCGGCAGTTCTCAGCGATCCCGGTGGGGAGGCCCTGCTGGCGGAAAACGGGGTGGTTGGCCGGAGCAGCGGCCGGCGGCTGGCGCTGGCCAAGCGCTTGACGGAGACCGATTCCAGGGCAGCCGCCCTGCTGGCCCGGGTCCGGGTCAATCGTGTCTGGCAGCGCCTGTTCGGGGAGGGCATTGTCGCCACTTCGGACAATCTGGGTCGCAACGGGGCCCGTCCCACCCATCCGGAGCTGCTGGAATGGCTGGCCGACGGCTTTGTGAGCGGCGGTTGGCAGGTCAAGCCGCTGGTGCGCCTGCTGGTGACCTCGACCTCTTATCGCCAACAGTCACGCCTGCCCGGCGCCGAAGGCTCCCGAGGCCACAAGCACCATGCCCGGGTGGCCATGAGTGTCGATCCCGGCAACCGGCTGCTGTGGAGAATGCCCTTGCGCCGCCTGGAATCGGAGGCCATCCGGGACTCCATCATGGCCGTCAGCGGCAAGCTGAGTCGCACCATGGGGGGGCCGGCCATCCGCCTGGACGGCAAAGCCGACGGCATGGTGACCGTGTCGGTGCCCGATCTGGCCCATGCGGGCGACCGCTGGAGGAGAAGTCTCTACCTGGTGGGTCGCAGGAACTACAACCTGACCGTGTTGAGCGTCTTCGACCAGCCCAAGTTGTCGATGAATTGCATCCGCCGGGATACGTCGGCCGCGGTGCTCCAGACCCTGGTCCTGTTGAACGACGCCTTCCTGCTGGAGCAGGCTCGGTTCTTTGCCGGGCGGGTGTCCCGATTGGCCCGGGATCCGGGCGAGCGAATCGAACTGGCCTTTCGGTTGGCTCTGGCCAGAAAACCCAGCCGGGAAGAGCTTTCCTGGAGCCGGGAACTGCTGGAACGGGAGGCCCGGCGCCGCCTGGCGACAGCGGCCGGCCCCGAGGCTGCCGATCTCGAGGCTCTGGCCAGCTTGTGCCAGATGATCCTGAACAGCAACGAGTTTCTCCATGTGGGATAAGAAAACAGACACGTCTCATTGGCAGGAAGGCTCCTGGTCGCGGCGGGAGTTCCTGCACCGGTCCGGGCTGGGATTCGGTGGCATGGCCCTGGCCCATCTGCTGCAGGCGGAGCCGGCCGCCGGGAGTTCCTCTTCCTCCGGCAGTCCGAATCTTCTACCCAGGCAGCCCCATATCCGGCCGAAGGCCCGCGCCGTGATTCAACTCATGCAGAACGGCGGTCCCAGCCAGATGGATCTGTTCGATCCCAAGCCGGAGTTGCAGAAGCGGTCCGGAAAGCGGCATGCCGAGAAGGTGGAGACCTTTCAGCCGGGCAGCGAGGCCAACATGCTGCTGGGCAGCCCCTTCGAGTTTGCTCCCCGCGGGCAATCCGGGATCGAGCTTTCCAACGCCATTCCCCATACGGCTTCCATGGTGGACGACCTCTGCTTCGTGCGCTCCATGCACACCGAGCACAACAACCACACCGAAGCCCTGGTCATGCTTCAGACCTGCAAGATCTTTCCGGGCAGGCCCACCCTGGGGGCCTGGATCAGCTATGCCCTCGGAACCGAGAACCAGAATCTCCCCTCCTACATCGTCTTGCGCGACCCCGAAGGCTACGGCACCAGCGCCGCTTTGCTGTGGGAGAACGGCTGGTTGCCTTCCCTCTATCGCGGCACCGAATTCAGTTCCAGGGGCTCCGCCGTCCTGGATCTGCATCCGGCCCGGCCGGTGGCCGGCCAATCGCGGAGGGACCAGCTCGACTTTCTGGCGAAGCTCAACCAGCAGCATCGCACCGGCTATCCCCACAACTCCGACCTGGAGACGCGCATTCGCAACTACGAGCTGGCGGCGCGGATGCAGTTGGCGGCCGGTGAGGTCCTGGACCACTCCGGCGAGTCGGCGGCCACCCAGCAGCTCTACGGTCTGGATATTCCGGCGATCTCCAGCTATGGGACCCGCCTGCTGATGGCCAGGCGCCTGGTGGAGGCCGGAGTGCGCTTCGTTCAGGTCTTCCCGCCGGCCAAGCCCTCCACCCAGCCTTGGGACAGCCATAGGAATACGCAAGAAGAGATCGAAGCCATCGCCGCCAGGACGGAGCTGCCGGTCGAAGGCCTGGTGAGAGACCTCCAGAGCCGGGGATTGCTGGACAGCGTCATCGTGATGTGGTGCGGGGAATTCGGACGGCTGCCGGTGTCGCAGAACGGGTTGGGGCGCGACCACAACCGAAACGCCTTTACGCTTTGGCTTGCGGGTGGGGGCTTCAAGGCGGGATACGCCCACGGGGCCACCGACGAGTTCGGCTATCGGGCCGTGAAGGATCGCGTGAGCGTGCCCGATCTGCAGGCCACCGTGCTGCACCAGTTGGGAGTGGATCACCGCAAGCTGAGCTATCTCCACCACGGCCGGGACGAGACCCCAACCGACTATCCGGTGACCGGAGCCAAGGTCGTGCGGGAGCTGCTCGACCGGCCCTCGGCCCCGGCCTGACGCAGGTTTGCTACGCTTTCATCCGAGTGTTCCCGGGATCGAATACAGGTGAGGCGGCCACCGTCACCGGATAGGCTCTGTTCATGTACAGCACTTGCAGCCTGGTGCCGGGCGCCGCGTGCTCGATGGGCAGATAGGCGAGCAGGAGATACTCGCCGACCGAAGGTCCCATGCCGGCGGAGGTAACCCGCGACTCCCGGTCGCGGGCGTCGACGATGCGCGCACCGTCCGCGGTGAGGA
>JAPOZE010000393.1 GCA_026706225.1 Acidobacteriota bacterium | reverse complement strand
GCTCACTCCCTGTTCATAGAGGGCGTGGCCCGTTTCGTGCAGGGTGCCGAACAGGGCCGAAGGGAGACACCTCTCGTCGAAGCGGGTGGTGATTCGAACGTCCCGGTTGGAAAAAGAGGTGCAGAAGGGATGGACCGACTGGTCCTGGCGTCCGGCGCTGAGATCGAATCCCATCTCCTGCGCCAGCTCCAGGCCGAAGGCCGTCTGCCTGTCGATGGGGAAGTGCTGGCGCAGCACTTCATCCCCGACGCTGTCCAGTTTTTGGGAGATGTCCTGCACCAGCGGAACCAACCCGCTCTTCAAGTCGGCAAAGAGACGGTCCAGGTCTGCCGATTGCATGCCCGGCTCATACTGGTCGAGCAGCGCGTCGTATCGTCTCTCCCCATATCCCAGGCAGTCGGCCAGTTCCCGCTGGAGATCCACCAGGGTCTGCAGCGCCCCCTGAAACAGGCCGAAGTCGGACTGGCTGCGGGCCTTGACCCACACCTCCATCCCCAGCGAGGTCTGTCGCGCCAGCTCCTCCACCAGCGCCGGCGGAATTCTGCGGGCCTTGTCGTAGTCCCGCCGGGTCAGTCGCACCAGGCTGGCGTCGTCCGATTCGTAGGCGAGGGCCCGGGTCTCGGCAGCCGCCCCCTCCAGCCAGGCGCCGACCTCCTCGGTGACGAAGCGCCCGTGGGCCAACTTCTCCAGGGTGGCGATCTGCTCGGCACGCGCCGCCGCGCCGCCCCTCGGCATGTAGGTTTGCTGGTCCCAACTCAACAGCGCGGCAGCCGCCTTGAGATCGGAGACCTCCGCCATCCTGCTTTTGAGACGATCGAGCTGGCTCATTTCCCCTCGGCAACCGGCCCGCACCCGCCACGATCACGCTCGGGCGAGAAATTCGGTCCCGGAATTCACCCCGTTCCCCTGCTCGGTTGGAGCGGGAGTATACCACAGGGGCTGGGGAGAGACGGCCGCGCGCAGGCACCCGGTGTCAAGACTGCCCACTGATCACCGACCACTAATCACTCGTCTTGTGACGGCGCCCCCGGCGTGGTAGGGTTGCTGCGCCCCGCCTCCCCCGGGGGCCGTAATTTCAGAGCCTGCCACCCCGGACGCTCCCGGATCGGGAATCGACCGCAATGAGAGCAGTGTTTCCCTGGATCGTCAGCCTGAGCCTGACGCTTGTGGTCGGTTCGCTGATTTACTTCAGCGTTCCCGACTGGGGGCAGTCCTGGAGAGTGATGTTGCAGGGACGGCCGGTGTTTCTGCTGGCCGGCCTAAGCCTGACACTGCTCCATATGGGCCTGCGCGCCTGGAGATGGGGCGTCCTGCTCTCCCCCGTCAAGCATCCCCTGGCCTACCGGGACCTCTTTTCCCTGACGGTCGCCAAGTACGTCATCAACCTGATCCCCCCGCGCGCCGGCGAGGTGGTGGCCTCGGTCGTGCTGGCCAGGAAGGAGAAAATCCCGGCCGCTTCGGTCATCGCCACCTCTCTGCTGGAGCGCATTCTGGACGTCATCACCGTTGTCGGAATCTTTGCGGTCTACCTGGCTCTGTTCTCCGGCCAACACCCGCCCAATTCCGAGCGGGGCCAGGAAATCATGCTGGCCATTCAGCGGTTTTCGTTGGTCGGGGTCCCCATCCTGGCCCTGGCATTGGTGGCCATGGCCTACCTTGCCGGCCGCTGGGACTGGACCGGAAGGATTCCGGGACGGATATCCCGCATCATCGTTTCCTTTGGGAATGGCTTCAGGGCGCTGAGAAAGGGCGGCGAACGGGTTGAGGTCGCGGTGCTCTCCCTGGCCATCTGGATCACCATCAGCTTGCAGCTCTGGTTTCTGGCCAGGGCCTACCTGAGCGATTTCCCTCTGACGGGGGCGCTCCTGCTGACGGTGATCACGGTCGTGGGGGTCGCCATTCCCACACCGGGAGGAGTGGGCGGATTCCAGTTTTTCATGCAACTGGCCCTGACCCACTTCTTTGCGCCCTTCCTCTCAACCCAGGATCCGAACTCCCAGGCCGCAGGCATCAGCAACGGCTGCTACATGGTTTCCATGGTCCCGCTGCTGCTGCTCGGGTTCGTACTGCTTCATCGAGAAGGACTCTCCTGGAGCAGAATCTCCAGGATTGCCGGCCGGAAACCGGCTGATTCGTTGGGCTGAAACCCAATGGCGGGGGGCGCCCCACGGGTCTCACGGGGGCGCCGGCCGAGTTGCGGATCCGGACGGGCGTCCGGGCGGAAGCTCTCAAGCGCTGAGGACCGCTTGCCGTTTGCTCCGGATGGAGGCCAGCAGCCGGTCAAAGGCGTCGGCGAAGAGCTTGACGCCGTCTTCCTGCAGCTTGAGGGTCACCGCGTCCATATCGACGCCCATCTCCCGCAGCCGAACAAAGGTCTGCCTGGCGCCGTCCAGGTCCTCGTCCAGGGTGGCTCTCGCCACGCCGTGATCCCGGAAGGCCGCCAGCGTCCCCAGGGGCATGGTGTTTACCGTGTCGGGGCCGATCAGGGTTTCCACGTAGAGCACGTCCCGATAGCGGGGGTTCTTGGTGCTGGTGCTGGCCCACAGAGGGCGCTGCACCCGGAAGCCTTGTCGCTTGAGCCTCAGGAAGCGGTTTCCGCCAAAGATCTCCCTGAACTTCCCATAAACCAGGCGCGCATTGGCGACAGCGGCGCGTCCCTGCAGGGCGCGGCAGCGTTCTTTCTCGGCAGCGCTGCCGGCTCGTGACTCCATTTCCTGCAGCAGCCTGTCGACCACCGTGTCGACCCGGCTGACAAAGAAGCTGGCCACCGAGGCGACCGGAGCGGTGCGGCCGGAGGCGGCCAGAGCTTCGATCCCCTGCAGGTAGGCCTCGGCCACCTGGAGATAGTGCTCCATGGAAAACATCAGGGTGACGTTGACGTTGATGCCTTCGCCCAGCAGTTGACGGATGGCGGGCATGCCGGCCGCGGTGGCGGGAACCTTGATCATCAGATTGGGTCGGGCCACCGCTTTCCACAGGCGGCGGGCTTCCTCCACGGTCTCCCGGGTCCGGTGGGCCAGGTGGGGCGAGACCTCCAGACTGACGTAGCCGTCTCCACCCCCGGTGGTCTCGAAGAGCGCCCTGAACCGATCGGCGGCCCCCTGAATATCCTGGATGGCCAGCACTTCGTAGATCCGCTCGGCGGAGAACCCGGCCCCGGCCATGGTGCGGATCTCCCGGTCGTAATCGGTGCCGCCGTCGATGGCCTTCTCGAAGATGGCGGGGTTGGACGTCACCCCGCGCAAGCCATCCTCGGCGATCATCCGGCGCAACTCGCCCGAATCCAGCAGGGACCGGCTGATCGAATCGCACCAGACACTCTGACCCTGTTGCTGCAAGTCCAGGAGCGGACTCGTGCCCTTACCGCCCAAATTCCGGCTGTCCATCGAAACCTCCCCAAGTATGTGTCGGGACTCCGGAGTCCCTCGAGTCCATCGATGCCAAACTTTAATCCCCTCGCCCCGGGCGAAACAATCAAAATCCCTGCTCCGAATCAGGCCGCCCGGGTCGATTGGCGGGCTGCGGCAGCAGCAGCCGGTAGAGCCGGTCGTGCCTTTCCAGACCTTGCCGGTAACGTTCGTGCCGTTCCGGGTCAGGATCGAAGCGTGCCCCCAGGGGGGTCGCCACCTCTTCGATGCCGTCGAGAAAACCCAGGGCTTCCAGGGCCAGCAAGGCTGCGCCCCGGCTGGAGGCTTCCTTCACCGCCGAAGCCGCCACCGGCTGCCCCAACACGTCCGCCATGATCTGCATCCAGACCGGCGATGGCAGGAGCGCCCCCCCGGAAGCCAGGATCTCTCGATCCTCCGGGACAACAGGCTCCAGCAGTCGCGCGATCATGGCAAACCGGTAGGCCACCGATTCCAGCGAAGCCCGCAGGATCTCGATGGGACGGGTGTGCAGGCTCAGGCCTGTAACGGCTGCCCGGGCCTTGGATTGCCAGCCCGGGCTGCGCTCTCCGGCCAGGAAGGGCAGAAGGGTCAGCCCATGGGAGTCCGGGGCCATCTCCGCCAGTCCGCGCTCCACGGCCTGGGGGTCCCGCTCCAGCCGCAGTGTCTCGGTCATCCATTCGAAGAGGAGTCCGCCGTTGCTCAGAGAGCCTCCCATGACGAAGCGGCTCCGGTTGGCCCGGTAGCACCACAGTCCTCGTGGAACCGACGGCTGGTCCGTCTTGCCCATGACTCTCATGGCGCCCGAGGTGCCCACCATCAGGGCCAGGCGATCGGGAGTGCAACAGCCGCTGCCCACGTTGCTGCAGGCCCCGTCTCCAACGGCTGCCGCCCAGGGGATTTTCCTCAAGTCCGGCCAGCGGCCAGCGAAGGACGGGGCGAGGCCCGACAGCGGAGCGTCCAGGTCGATGAGCGGGGACAACTGGTTTCGCTCCAGCGGCAGGACCTGCAGAATTCCCTCGTCCCACTCCAGGCGGTCCTGGTCCAGCAGTCCCGTCCCCGACGCCATGGAGAGGCTGCAGCGGTTGACGCCAAACAGTTTCAAATAGGCATACTCCCCGAACGACATCCACCGGGAAGTCCCGCGGAACAACTCCGGACGGGACCGATACAGCCACAACAGCTTGGCCGGCAGGTAGCTGGGATGGAGCGGGCAGCCGGTGCGGGCGTGGTATCGGCTTTCGTCCACCAGGCCGCGAAGCTCCTCGGCGGCGGCGGCGCTGCGGGTGTCGGCCCAGGAATAGACCGGTGTCAGCGCCCGACCCTCGGCGTCCACCCCCACCAGGTTGTGCCAAAAGGTCGACATGGCGACGGCGGAAATTCCCCCACGCCGGCGGCCACTTCGGAGCAGGATCTCGTCGATGGCCTCCACCACCAGCTTGAACAGGGCATCGGCGCCCACCTCCACGCCGCCATCCGAGGTGGTTGCGAACTGGTAGGGTCTTCGGGCCTCCAGGCCGTCGACCGGCCGGCCGCAACCATCGTGGATGGTGGCCCGAACCGAGGAGCTTCCGGCGTCAATGGCGAGGATCAGAGGGTCGTCGGTCGGCATCTCAGTAATAGGCGATCTGTCGTCGCCGCGACTTGCGACGTTTCAGGATCAGGACCAGGCCGGCGACAAAGCCGCCGATATGAGCCCACCAGGCCGTGCCTCCCATGGAGAGATCCCCCGCCGTCAGGGAAACGGCGCCGTTGAAGAATTGCAGCAGAAACCACAGTCCCAGGAAGATGAGGGCCGGCAGCCGGACCAGGTAGAAGAAGAACAGGATGGGCACGAAGGTGAGAACCCGGGCTCCCGGGAACAGCACCAGGTAGGCCGCCAACACCCCGGAGATGGCGCCGCTGGCTCCGATCATGGGTATGGGTGAGCCGGGATGAACCGCAATCTGCAACAGGGACGCCAGCAGGCCGCAAACCAGGTAGAAAAGCAGGAAGCGCAGCGATCCCAGCCAGTCCTCCACGTTGTCGCCGAACACCCACAGGTAGAGCATGTTCCCCAGGAAATGCATCCAGCCGCCGTGCAGGAACATGGAGGTGAAGAGGGGAGCCAGCCCCTGCAGGATCCCGGCGTCCTGCCAGTAACCGAGGCTGAGCAGCGCACGGGGAACCAGTCCGAACTGGTAGAAGAAGCCTGTCAGCACCGGCCCGGACCCCAGAAACAACTGGTAGACGAAGACGGCCGCATTGGCCGCTATCAGCAGCAGCGTGACCGCCGGAAAGGTCCGGGTTCGATTGATGTCTTTCAGGGGAATCATGACGCTTCCCGGCCGGGACGGCCCCATCCCTTCCCGCTGCCCCGCACGAGACCGTGGCGCCCGGACCTCATGCCGGTCTCACTCGGCGCCGGCCCTGGGCGGCCCCGCCAGCACCAGGTCCAGGGGTCCTTCGCCGCAGTGTTTCAAGACCTCGGCGTAGGCCGCATTCCTCAAGCGGATCATTTCCGGCCACCCCTTTCCGCCTGGCCGGATTACCGGACCGATAACCACCCGGAGCGGGGCCGGCGAGGGCAGCAGCCGGCCGTCGCGGAGCACCTGCCGCGTCCCGCGAAGGGTGACCGGCAGCAACGGGGACCCGGTATCGGCCGCCAACTTGAAGGCCCCCATCTGAAATGGCCGCAGTCCGCTGG
>JAPOZE010000349.1:4271-6102 GCA_026706225.1 Acidobacteriota bacterium | reverse complement strand
TCGACCTCGCCGTCGCTCAGCAACGGGCCGGCGCTGCCGTGCGTGAACTGCCCACAGCGGCTGCGGGCAGATAGCACCGGGGAAAGGTCAATAATGCAGCGGTTCGTCGCACCGCTGGAGGAAGGGTTGGATTGCGCGAACGTCCGCATCGATACGGCTCACGATCGCCCTAGAGAAAAGGAAACCATGGCAAGGGCACAATCGGGGAAAACACCTTCCAAAGCGGACGCAAAGCCCGGAGGTGACGGTGCCACCACGGGTTATGAGGCCGACCTCTGGCGCATGGCGGATGCCTTGCGCGGCAGCATGGACGCCGCCGAGTACAAGCACGTCGTCCTGGGCCTCATCTTTCTGAAATACATCTCCGACGCCTTCGAGGAGCGCCACGCGGCCGTTCTGGCCGAATGGGGCAGCGAAGCCGCCGAGGACCGCGACGAATACATCGCCGAGAACATCTTCTGGGTGCCGCCGGCGGAACGGCTGGGGCTGCTGCCGTCTGCCCAGGAGCACATCCTGGCCCAGGAGAACGGCAAGGAGCGCTGCCTGCGGGCGGTGGGCGAGCTCTCCCAGGCCTTCGCACTTGCGGTGCCCCATGAGGACGCGCTGCGCATCCGCGACGACGTGGCCTTCTTCCAGGCCGTCCAATCGGTGCTGGCCAAGCGCACCTTGCCCCAAGTGCGTAGGCAGGAGGAGCTGGACCATGCCGTGCGCCAGATCGTTTCGCGCGCGGTGGCCTCGGAGGGGGTCGTCGACATCTTCGCCGCCGCCGGGCTGAAGAAGCCCGACATCTCGATCCTCTCCGATGAGTTTCTGGCCGAGGTGCGGGGGATGCCGCGGCGCAACCTCGCCGTGGAACTGTTGCAGAAGCTGCTGAAGGGCGAACTGGCAGTTCGCCGCCGGAAGAACGTGGTCCAGGCCCGCTCGTTCGCCGAGATGCTGGAGCAGACCCTTCGCCGTTATCAGAACCGCGCTATCGAGGCCGCACAGGTGATCGAGGAGCTAATCCGGCTTGCCCGAGAGATGCGTGAAGCCGGCGCCCGGGGCGTTGAGCTGGGGCTGTCGGAAGAGGAGCTGGCTTTCTACGACGCCCTCGAGACAAACGACAGCGCGGTCCAGGTCCTGGGTGACGAGACCTTGCGCGACATCGCCCGCGAGCTGGTCGAGACGGTCCGGCGCAACGTCACCATTGACTGGACGCTACGCGAGAACATCCGCGCCAACCTCCGCCGATTGGTCAAGCGTATCCTGCGCAAGCACGGCTACCCGCCCGACAAGCAGGAAAAGGCGACCCGCACCGTCCTGGAACAGGCCGAGGTCCTGTCGGAGGGATGGGCTGTGGCGGGTGGAGAAGCGCTGGGAACCGCCGAAGAGTAGTGAACGAAAGATGCAATACACCATCGTGATTGAAAAGGCGACGGGCAACTATGCGGCCTACGTTCCCGACCTGCCCGGCTGCGTCGCAACCGGAGCTACCAGGGAAGAGGCGGTCAGGGAGATGCGCCAAGCGATCGAGTTTCACATCGAGAGCTTGCGCGAACACGGTGAGCCGGTGCCGGAACCGCGGTGCACCGCAACAGTAGTCGATGTGGCCGCCGTCGCCGGATAATGGGGCACGGATACAGGTCCGGTGTCAGGTCGAGTCGGGTTTTGATGCGATACATGCTGGATACAGGAGGACACATGGAAAGAAAAGATGGAGTCGCGGGACAGGCGAAGCCGGCGGCATTGAGCCGGCGGCGTTTCCTGGGGGCGGCGGGGGCCCTGGTGGGAAGCTCCTGGCTGGCCGGACTGCCGGGCTGCTCAGGGAAGCGGGAGGGGCTCGAACAGGCGC
>JAPOZE010000349.1:0-3425 GCA_026706225.1 Acidobacteriota bacterium | reverse complement strand
ACCCCTGCATCAACTGCGGCCTGCAGGTGTTCGGTTCGGATGAGACCATGCGGGGAGCTGCCGCCAACATCTTCCAGGCGGGAGCTGACGGGATCTACCTCTGGAACTACCACTACCGCCAGGTGCCCATGCTGGCCTACGGCCGGCCGGTTCCCGAGGCCTACGGGCTGCTTGAGGACATTCAGTCGGTCTCGAGCCTGCAGTTCCGGGACAAGCGCTTCGGGGTGGACTACATCCAGAACATCGGACCCTACGCCATCGCCAGCCACCCGGGCCAGCTTCCTCTGGAGCTGAGCCGGGGCAATCCGGGGCCGGTTGCTGCCGTTGAGCTGCCGGTGGGCGACGACCTGGAGGCCGCCGGGCGCTCGGATCGCTCCGTCACGGTCCGCCTGGACCTGGACTTCGAAGGCCTGAACCGGGGTGAACGCATCGCCGGCCGGCTCAATGGGGAAGGGTTGGCCCTGGATGCCGTCGAGCCCGCCGGGGCGGATGCTCCCGAAGGCCTGAAGCGCCTTGGCGGTCCGGTTCAAGCGGAAAGGGTCCGCCAGGGAATCAATCGGCTGGAGGTCTGGGTGGAAAAGGGCGGCGGTCGCCGGGAAGGGCTGAGGCTGCAAGGGGTCTGGCTCACGGTCAAGTACCCTCCGGCCGCCTGACCTACACAGCCGCTCGGCTGCTGAGTAAGGCGCGCTCAGGGCCTGCGATAGATGGACACGATCCCCCCGTTGGCGTCGTGGAGCCAGAAGGACTTGTCGTCGATCACGCCGGCCCGGGCCGAGAAGTAGGTGGCCGGCAGCACGTAGTTCCAGGTGTGGCCGTAGTTGTAGGTGACGGCCAGCCCCCAGCCGCAGGTGTTCTGAGCCGACAGGGCGATGCCTCCGTCCGGCAGCCTCAGTCCGGCCGTCACCCCGGCCGCGGCCGTGGGTTGGGGCGGGCTCCAGGTTCGTCCCCGGTCGGTGCTGAGGGTCCGGGAGATGAAGGCCCTCATCACCGGGACGTAGCTGCGGTTTTCGCTGCGCAGAAAGGCCACCCAGGTTTCATCGGAAAGGGCCATCACCTGGGTCTCGCTGTAGGCGGTGTAGCGGTTCCTGCGGTCGTAGGCGATGGTGCTCCAGTCGCCCCAGGATGCGCCTCCGTCGTGGGACCTCACCAGGGCGGAGATGTAGAGGGAGACCGACATGTCGTCCTGGTTCAGGTAGCCGTAAACGGGAGCCACCAGGGTTCCGTCCGGCTCTTCGAAGGCCACGCCGCCCAGGTGCACGGCGGCAGCCAGCGGCACCGGGTCCTCCACCTTGGCCTGCTTCCAGGTCTTTCCCCGATCATCGGAATAGGAGCCTTGCAGGCGCGTCCGGTAGTGGAGTCCGTCGATCGACTTCCAGACCCAGTAGCCCCGCTCCCGCCCCATGATCCTGCCGGGTCCGTGCTGGTGGGGAACGGTGTATTGGGCGCTGAGGCGTATCCAGCGGCCCGACTCGAGCACCAGGGTCACGTCGTTGGGCGGCTGCCCGACCTTTTGGCGCCACTCCTCCTCGGGCCATCTCTCGGCCAGGTACCACTGTCCGTTCGGCTCGCCGTGGGCCTGCAAAGGTTCGGCGGCCGGGGCCGAGGGCTCCCGCACCCGCTTCATGACAATGGTCTCGATCCGCTCCTTCTCGATGGGAAGGTTCACTTCGTGGGGCGGGTCGGTGTAGCCGCTGCCCTTTTGGCGCTGCCCCAGCACCAGCATCAAGCGGTCCTCGTCCAGCGCCAGGCCTGAGGAAAATCCGTAGTGGCCGGCCTTCCAGTTCCCTTCCAGGTTGGGGACCACCGGAGGCAGGGGAATGGGATCCCGGGCCCAGCCTCCGCCCCAACCGCTGGGTCCGTATCCGGGCAGCCAGTTGTGTTCCACGAAGGGGGTCCGGTGCCGGATGGTTCGAAAGCCGTCGTCGCTGAACATGACTTCCATGCTGCCCCAGGCCGACCAGAGGGCGAAGGAGCAGGCCACCGTGCCGTTGCCCATGGGGGTCAGGCTGGCCCAGGAGCCGACCGACAGAGGCTCCGGTGGGGTCCAACTCTTGCCCTGGTCGGTGCTGTAGGACCGCACCAGCGTCTGCGGAATATCCAGGGGTAGCCCGGGACGCCTCTTCAAGCGCCTTTCTGTGAGGACCGCCAGCCAGGTTCCGTCCTGCAGGGGAAGCACCGCCGGAAACTCGTAGCTGAGGCCCGCCTTCGGGCCGGGTACCGCAATCGGAATAAAACTCTCCCAGCTCTTGCCGCCATCGGTGGACTGCAGCAGTCCCGATTGCAGTCGGGTGGCGGCCAGGTCCTCCTGGCTGACGGCCCCGTGGACCGGCATCAGCACCCGGCCGCCCGCCTCGAAGGGCCTCCCATAGGGTGTGGCCCAGATTAAGGGGTGGGTCCCCAAGGGCGCGCTGGCGGTCCAGGTTTCGCCGTGATCCTCGGAAGAGAGCAGCCGCAGCCGGCTGCCGCCAGCGCCGTCGTCAAGCTCGGCGAAGGGGGCGATGATGCGGCCGGATGCCAGGGTGGTCAAGGTGCCCATGGCCCGGGGTTCGCCCTGCCGGCCTTCGAAGACCGTCTCCGGATAAAACCACCAGTCCCCGTCCCGTGTGCGGCGCACCAGGTGGAGCTCTCCCGAACCGTCCCGCTCCTGTTGGGCCGTCTGGTGGGTGTACAGGATCAGCAGCCGGCCCTCGGCGGTGCGGGTGATCCCGGGGTAGCGGGCGCGCCTCTCCGAGAGATAGACGAAGCTGCGCTGGTCCCGCTTCCACTCCTCCGCCCCATTGCTTCCTGCCGGGGTCCGGTCGTCCGAGGTCGGGGCGCAGGCGGCAACGGTCAGGGAGAGGAGCAGGGTCAGGCTGGGTTTGGCTGAGGGAGTCATCGGGTTCCTCGTGATGGATTTGGGTCACCCGGTGCGAAGCCGCACGACCGCATCGTGATGAGGCGTGAACTACCAGTGGGGCCACAGCTCCGCTGCCGGTCGACCCGGGTGTAGGAGACGGCCTGGGCTGCGGGAAGATTTGTGCGGGCGGGACGCCCGCGCTCCCGGGTGGGCTTCCTCCAAGGACCCGTGACACCAAGCGTACAAAACCATGGAAGTATTCGCAGGCCGCCTGTCATTGAAGGAGGTCCATCAGTCTTTGTGTCTATTCGTTTTCATTGGTGGTTCGTCTTTATTCAGCGATCGTTGCCCCCCTTGCACAGGCGGCGGTAGAAGTCCATGCCCTTCCGGATGGTGGCCAGAGCCTGGTCCTTCCGTTCCCGATTCTCGAACCAGGCTTCCTCTTGGGCCCACTTCTCCAGCGGCTTCAGGAAGTCGAGCAGATAGCATCCGCTCTCGACCTCGGCCAGGTCCCTTCCGGGATAATCGATATAAACCGGGTTGGCGTGGGCGAACAGGGGATGGGTCCAGATGGAGGTTTCCTCGGGGG
>JAPOZE010000271.1 GCA_026706225.1 Acidobacteriota bacterium | reverse complement strand
CCGGAAATCGGAGCTGTGCTCGAGGACTGGCCGGATTGGATGCGGAAGCGGGTGGTCGTGGCTCCGGTGGAGGAGAACGGAGTGATTTGCGACGGCTTGCAGTACAATACCGACCTCGGAATCGTATTTACGGAGTGACAATCACCCTGCCCGGCCCAGTGGCCATGCTGAACCTCATTTCCGATCCCTGGATTCCGGTCCTTCGCCGCTCGGGGCGGGACACCATCCGTCTGGACCAGATCGCCGAACCCGATGTCCTTCGTCCCGACTGGCCGCGGCCCGACCTGAACCTCGCCTGTTATGAGTTGCTCATCGGACTGGTATACCTTGCCCATCCTCCCAGCGGCAGCGACGACCGCACCAACCCTCCGGACGCCGCCTCGCTCCGAGCGTCCATGAAGCCCCTGGCGCCGGCCTTCAACCTGCTGGGCGATGGTCCGCGCTTCCTGCAGGATCTGGAGCCGCTGGAGGGCGAGGGGAATCCGCCGGATATGCTGTTCATCGACAGCGCAGGTGATAATGCGGCAAGGAAGAACGCCGACCTGATGGTACGCCGCGGGCGCTACGAGGCGCTCCCGTTGCCGCTGGCAGCAATGGCGCTCTACACGCTGCAGGCTTTTGCGCCGGCCGGCGGTGCGGGGAATCGCACCTCCATGCGTGGCGGAGGTCCCATGGTCACCCTCGTCAAGCCCACGGAAGAGGGCCTGTGGCCGCTGGTCTGGGCGAACGTGCCGCGAGGTCGGTCCTTGGAGCCGGGCGACCTGGAAGCGTTGCCATGGATGAGACCCACCGAAACCTCCAAGCCTGTCGGTAAGAAGTCCCGAGTCACGGTGCCCGGCAGTGACAGCCCTTCCAGTCCCGACCCCGAGGTGTTTTTCGGGCAGCCCCGGCGATTGCGCCTGGTGGCCCGGGACGGCGCGGTGACGCAAGTCATACAGAAACCGTGGGGCACGAACTACTCGGCGTGGCGTCATCCGCTGACGCCCTACTACAGGAAGGACGCGGAATTCTTGCCGCGTCATCCCAAGCCCGGGAGTTTCGGCTATCGAAACTGGCGAGGGGTGATCCTTCAGAGTGACAGCGGCCTGCGTCCCAGGACGTTGGAGCAGTATCTGCGGGATATCGAGAAGGCGCACTGCAGCCTGATAGTGGCGGGCTGGGCAATGAAGAACATGAATCCTCTGGATTTCCTCTGGTCGGAGCAGCCGGTGTTTCCTCTGTCCGAGGACGACGAACGTCACGCCGAGTCGTCGGTGGAAGCATCCGAGCAGGCGGGCTTCGCCGTTGCCGCCTGCGTAGACGCCGGCGTCGGGGATGGCGATGTAAAATCGGGTGCCGGCCAACGAGCCCGGGAGAGGTTTTTTGCCGAGACTCAGGGTCCGTTTGAAGAGACGCTCTCATCGATGTCGGCAGGCAGGCCCTTCGTGCCGGAGGAATGGGTAAAGATTCTGCGCCGGGTGGCACTGCCGATCTTTGACCGGGAGGTTTTGCCAGGGTTGGCGGACCTTGCGGATACACGCCGCGAGGATGCCATCAGGGCGCGATCGAAACTGAAGGCTGCCTTCGAAGGGCGGCCGCCTTTCGGAAAGAGGATCTTCGATCCACTAGGATTGGAGAGGCCGCCCAAACGGAGGATATAGAGAGAGGGAAGAAGCATGACCGACACCCCTTCCATAGCCGAGGTCTGCAAGGGTTGGTGGAATGTCTGCATCGCGGCCGAGACGGGCGCGGCACGTCGGGCCAGGGCGGAACTGCGACGTGCGGCCAGCGTCGCCGACGCCCTCGGTGTTTCGGCGACCCACGAATTGCACCGCCGGCTTGTTCGCGCCGGGCATGACCTGCGCCAACGGCGGGACGGCCCTGACCGGCTGGCGCTGATCGCCGTGGCGTTGGCCCGGGTGGCGCAGGACCGGCGCGAAACGGCGGCCCAACGGTTTGGGACGGGGGAGCCCAAGCCACTCAGCGGTGCGCGGTTCAATGTCCTCATCCGCTCCAAGAAGCCGCGCCGGCTGATGCGCCCGCTGGTGCGCGCGCTGCAGGTCGCCAAGGGCTCTGCGAACGTGCGCCGCCTCGCTACCGACCTGTACTGGTGGAATGAAAAGACCCGGACCGCCTGGTGTTTCGACTACCATGGCGCGGTCGACGCCAAGCCAACTCCTGAGGAGGTCAATACATGAGCCGTTTTCTGCAACTGCATTACCTGACGGTTTATCCCCTTTCCAATGCCAACCGCGACGATCTCGGTCGCCCCAAGACGGCCAACTACGGCGGCGCGCCCAGGTTGAGAATCTCCAGCCAGGCCCTGAAGCGCGCGGCCCGCCTGTCGCCGGCCATTAAGACCGGGCTTCAGGGTCATCTGGGTGACCGGACTCAAAGAATCGGCGATGTCGTCAGGATGGCCCTGACCGGCAGCGCGGTCAGCGATGACCGGGTGACGGAGGTTGCCACCAAGGTGGCCGACGTCTTCGGCAAGCTGGATGCCGAGGCGGGCAAGAAAGGCTCTATCCGGACCCGGCAGTTGGCTTTCATCTCGCCGGATGAGCGTGCTGAGGCTATTGAGCTGGCAAGGAAGGCGCTGGCGGGAGAGGAACTGCCGGACCTCAAGCAACTGAAGAAGCAGGTGCTGCGGACCGCCGACGGCGCGGCTGATCTGGCCATGTTCGGCCGCATGCTGGCCGACGATCCCGACTTCAACCGCGAGGCCGCCGTACAGGTCAGCCACGCGCTGACCACGCACCGTGCTCTAGTGGAGGACGATTACTATACCGCCGTCGACGATCTGAAGACTCCTTCCGAGGACGCCGGTGCGGGTTTTGTGGGAGAAGCCGGCTTCGGATCGGGCGTGTTCTATACCTACGCCTGTGTGAACAATGAATTGCTGGCGCAGAATCTCGCCGGGGACCGTGAACTGGCCTCTCGCGCCGCCGGAGCATTGGCCGAAGCGATGGCGACGGCCACGCCCTCGGGGAAGCGCAACAGCTTCGCCCACCAGACTCGCGCCGGTTACATCCGAGCCGAAAAAGGCGACGCCCAGCCGCGGAGTCTGGCAGGGGCGTTTTTCAAGCCGGTGGATGGCGAAGACCTGATGGCGGCCTCGGTCTCGGCACTGGAGACCATGGCGGACCGTCTGGACACCGCTTACGGCGCTTGTTGCGAAGCCTCTGAACTCATGAACGTAGCGGCAGGGCAGGGAACGCTGAAAGGCATCTGTAACTTTGTCAGGGAGGCGGTAGCCTATGGCTGAGTTCGTGATCTTTACGCTGGCTGCTCCGATGGGGGCATTCGCAGACCTGGCCGGTCACGAGAGGCGTCATTCCGGCACTTGGCCCGCCCGCTCGGCGCTTCTCGGGCTGGTCGGTGCGGCCCTCGGCGTACGGCGGGATGAAACGGCACGCCAGCAAAGCCTGTGGCGCTGGCGCACCGCGGTATCGGTGCTGTCTCGGGGAGTCGCCTACCGCGACTTTCACACGGTGCAGACGGTTCCGACGGCACGCATCAAGCGGCCGGCCACGCGGCGGGACGCGCTGGAGGCGCTCGAAAGCAAAGACAATCCGGTGATCACCTGGCGGGACTATCGCAGCGACTGTGCTTTCGGTGTGGCGCTGTGGGGTGGGGAAGATCCTGAAGAGGTCCGCAACGCCCTGATCCGTCCCCACTTCACCCTCTACCTGGGACGCAAGAGCTGTCCGCTGTCCGCCCCGGCGGCGCCAAAGGTCATCCAGGCCGCTAACCCGGTCGAGGCGCTGGCTCGTGTCCACCTTCCTCCGTTTCTGGAAGACCTGCTGGATCCGAAAAGCCCCTTGATGGTGGTCTCGGAGCAGCCCATTGACGGGGGTAGGCGGGAGATCCGGTGGGACCAGCCTCTGGACAGGGTCTCCTGGCATTTCGGGCCTCGCTGGGTTCATGTGGCCGGTCTCCGCGAATCGGGAACGCACCGATGACTCTCTATTTCTCGCGGTTGACGCTCAACCGGCAGGCTCCGTCAGCGGCGCTGTTGCCGCTCTTGAACCCACGGGAGCCGGGAGCGTCGGCCGATGCCCATCACCGCCTGATATGGTCGGTCTTTTCCGACAGCCCGGAGCGCAAGCGGGATTTTCTCTGGCGCTATGACGGACGGGGCCGTTTCTACACTCTTTCAAGCCGGCCGCCTCAATCGAGCGGCCTCTTCAACCCGCCCGAGACCAAGGTCTTTGCTCCATTTCTTCGGACGGGCGACCGGCTGCAGTTCACCTTGCGCGCCAACGCCACCAAGGACCGTGCAGCCGTCAGCCGGATGGAGAAGTCCGCCAGGCGCGGCAAGAGCCGGCGGGTCGATGTGGTCATGGACCTCCTGCGGTCCGCGCCGACGAACGCAAATCGCGCGGCAACCCGGGACCGCACGGCACAAGCTGCGGCCGAAGGCTGGATGGCTCGCCAGGGAACTGCGCGTGGATTCGAACCAGGAACAACCCTGGTCGAAGGCTACTCCACGATAGAGTTGGGCCGCAGGCGCCGTGAGGGAGCCTCGTTCGGCATTCTCGACCTGACGGGGACCCTTGCCGTGACCGACCCGGAAGCTTTCCTGGCTGCGCTGGCGACGGGATTCGGCCGGGCCAAGGCTTGGGGTTGCGGGCTCATGTTGATCCGTCGGACAGGATGATGCTGCCAGGCCTTCAGCCTCCGAAACCGATTCCACTCAAGGAACGTGCAGCGCTGGTGTTCGTCGAACGCGCGCAGATCGACGTCGTGGACGGGGCGTTCGTGGCCATCGACGCCGATGGGGTGCGAACCCATATCCCAATCGGGGGCGTTGCCTGCCTGATGCTGGAACCCGGCGCGCGCATCAGCCACTCCGCCATTGCCCTGGCGGCGAGGGCCGGAACCCTGGTGACCTGGATAGGCGAGGCGGGTGTCCGGTTTTATTCCGCGGGGCAACCGGGTGGGGCACGGTCAGACAAGCTTCTGTGGCAGGCGCAACTGGCGCTCGATCCGTCCGCGCGTCTGCGAGTCGTGCGCAAGATGTACGCGTTGCGATTCGGCCAGGACCCGCCTGTCAAACGCTCCATCGATCAATTGAGAGGTATCGAGGGGCAGCGCGTCCGCCACACCTACCGGCTACTGGCGAAGCGCCACGGTGTGGTATGGAAGGGACGCAAGTACAATCCCGCCGACTGGGATGGTACTGATGTCGCCAACCGCTGCTTGTCGTCCGCCACCGCCTGCCTTCATGGACTCAGCGAGGCGGCAGTACTGGCCGCAGGGTACGCTCCTGCCATCGGCTTCCTCCATACAGGCAAGCCGCGTAGCTTCGTCTACGACATCGCCGATCTGTGGAAGCTGCAGACGGTCGTGCCCGAGGCTTTCCGCGTCGCAGGTCGCGCCCAGAAAGGGAAGCTCGACATGCCTCTCGAAAGGGCAGTTCGCCTGGCCTGCCGCGACAGCTTCCGCAAGAATGGACTGCTCAAGCAGATCATTCCAGGCATTGAGGAGGTACTGGCCGCTGGAGAACTGCCTCGGCCCGAGCCGCCCCCTGAAGCGATCGGACCCGCGTTCGAAGAGGAGCAGAGCGGCGATGATGGTTATCGTGGTTAACAACGTTCCCCCACGCCTGCGGGGCAGACTGGCCGTTTGGCTGCTGGAAATCCGGGCGGGTGTCTACGTAGGGCTCTATTCGGCCAGGGTGCGGGAGCGAATCTGGGAGCAGGTCCGTAGCGGGATCGAAGACGGCGACGCTGTGCTTTGCTGGACCGCCACGACGGACCAGGGCTTTGACTTTGACACCGTCGGAACTAATCGCCGAATGCCTTGCGATTTTGACGGGCTGAAGCTCGTCAGCTTTGCGCCGCCACAGCAAATGGGTGCGTAAAAATGGGGGTTTTGATGGCCGCCTCGGGCAGGTGTGATGTCGGTACGAATCAAAGCATCGTACAACTCACTCTAAATCAATGAGATGAAGATTAGTCTGTTCCCCGCAGGCGCGGGGATGAACCGATCGAGCAGGAACGGAAACAGATCGAGGCGGTCTGTTCCCCGCAGGCGCGGGGATGAACCGGATTACAGGGAGTTCGCCAAACTGGTGCAAGGCTGTTCCCCGCAGGCGCGGGGATGAACCGGTGCAGGCTTGGCTGCGGCATTTG
>JAPOZE010000222.1 GCA_026706225.1 Acidobacteriota bacterium | reverse complement strand
TATTTATTATGAGTTCAGTACAACCTTGAGTCCGCCGCTAAGCGAGACACTAGTGATCCAACGACAGTCTTTCGAGGTTTCGCAACCCGCTGAATATCTCCTTCGGTAAAGCGGCCAGGGAGTTGTTGCTTAGCGTCAGTTCTTGCAGCGAATTCAGCCCTCTGAAGGTCCCCGCCGACAAGGATTCCAGCGAGTTTCCGAACAATGCCAGAATTCGCAGACGGACCAACCCACCGAAAACATTCTCGCGTAAAGCCGTCAGGGAGTTGTTGTGCAAATGCAGGATTTCCATTGAATTCAGCCCTCTGAATACCCCTTGGGGCAATTCGGTCAGCGAGTTGTCGTTCAATCGCAACCAATTCAGGGAGTTCAGGCCGCTGAAGTCGTTTTGCTTGAGCTCGGTGATTCCGGACTCGGACAGATTCAGCCTCTGCACGCTGGACAGATGGGTGCTGGTGACCTGTCCGCAGGTGGATATCCCGGTAGCCTCCAGGAGCTTGTCCCGCACCTGCGGCGTGCGATCGCAGATGCCTTGCCCCTGCGCGCTGGTCGGTAAAGTCCAAAGCAGAGCCGAGAGGCAGGCAAGAACAGGAACAACCCGGAGGTGGGAGCTTGTTCCTCGTGGAGTGGGAGATGCCAATCTACGCTGCCGAAATGAGCTGTTGGACAGGAACCTGTGGTTCAAGATGGGCCGCCGCCGATTGGAGCCAATATGGAGTCACATCTCGAACCAATATACCCGATGCCGTTGAACAGGTCACGTTGGGTCAGAGGGGATCCTGGCCGCCCGTATTGGGCACCTGATTTGGCTCGGTGGACCGCTGCCCTGCGACGTTGACCGCGCCAGCGGGAACCGATAGCATCATGAGCCCTGCCCGCGACATGAGTGGCATTGGCGGAGTTGAGCCCGTCTCAGTCAGGATCTATTCGGTGGTAGTGAATCGAGCCGCTACGGCTTCCGACAGTGCAGTCCTGAGCCGGATTGAGCTGTCGCCCCTCAAAAAGCGTTCTCGGGCCTACAAGCTCTCCCCTGAATTCGAGGCTGCCACGAGGCGCTACGCGGTTAACGTTCGCGCAAGTGTGACTGGCCTCAAGGTGAACGCGGCGACGGAGCACGCCGGCAGCGTGGTGGACATCAGTGGCCAGGCAGCGGACGGGAAGCCCCTGGTGCTGGACGGCTCACAACTGTCGGGGCTTGCCGTAGGCGACAACACATTGGAGATCGCGGTGACCTCCGAAGACGAGACGACCAAGTCGTACAGGCTGGTCGCCAAGCGTTCGGGAAGCCGGTAGCCAGGGGCGATACTGCTTGCCGGGGCGGCGCTTTGGGCGAGGGGACGGCCAAAGCGGGTCTGCCGGAGCCTTCGGAAAACGACAGGAGATTTTCATGATTCGAGAGCACTCAGCGGTTTCCCCCTTCATGGTATTGGCAGTGGTCTGGGGTTGGAGCCTGGGCTGCGGTCCCGCCGGACAGCAGGATTCCGGGATTGCACCTTTCGACAAGACGGCGGAGCTCCCGGAAGCCGAGGCTGTCCAACCGGTGGAGATAGTCCGCACCAATGACTATTCCGAAGGGGTGGTGATCGATCACGAGGGGAACATCTACTTCTCCCACGAGAAAGTGATCACGGTGGTGACCCCCGACGGAAAGCATCGGGTGTGGACGGAGACCGGGGAACCCAACGGCCACAAGATTCTGGCGGACGGCACCCACCTGGTCTGCGACGCCAGCCACCAGGCCGTGCTGCGTCTGGATGCCGAGGGAAACCTGCTGGAACCAGCCTCCAAGGAATGCGAGGGCAAGCCGCTGAAGGGGCCCAACGACCTGACCCTGGACCCGGAGGGAGGCTTCTACTTCACCGACCCGGAGGGCACCGGCCTGTCCAATCCCATCGGCACCATCCACTACGTGGACCCGGAGGGCACCACCCACCTGGTGGCCGGAGGACTGGCCTACCCCAACGGAATCGTGCTGACTCCCGATCGAAAGCGGCTGCTGGTGGCCGAGAGTCAGAAGAACCGCATCCTGCTTTACCAGGTGCTCTCGCCTGGCAAGGTGGGTCCCATGCAGGTGTTCGCCGATCTGCCCACGAAGGAGGGAGAGCAGATCGACCACCAGCCCGACGGCATTTGCCTGGATGCCGCGGGTAACCTCTACGTGGCCCACTACGGGATGCGCCAGGTCCAGGTGCTGGACCCCGAGGGGAAGCTCATCCGCCGCTATCCCGGGGGAAACCTCACCACCAGCAATTGCGCCTTCGGCGGTCCCGGGCTGGATCAGCTCTTCGTCACGGGAGGCACGCCCGGCGCGCTCTTCCGGCTGGATCTGGGTGTGCCCGGTCTGGACATTCGCCCCAAACGGAAAGAGAGCCCCTCCGAAGGCTGAGCCGGCAATGGGGCGAGGTTGTGTCGGGAACCCAACCCTGGGCCGTCCTGAGTGAACCGCTTCGTCACGGGACTGCCTGGCCGGCCAGGACCCCGGTGCATCGCCCCTCTTCCACCGCCACCTGACCGTTGACCACCACCCAGGGAATGCCCACGGGAAACCGCCTGGGGTCTTCATAGGTAGCAGTATCTGTGACCGTGTCGGGGTCGAAGGCCACCAGGTCGGCGAAATAGCCCGGCTGCAGCCGGCCCCGCCGGGTCAATCCGAAGCGGCGCGCCGGCCCGTCCGTCATTCGTTGGACCATCGTCTCCAGGCTGAGAGTCTTGTACCGCCGCCTGAGCCGTCCCAGAAACTTGGGAAAGGCTCCGTAGCAGCGGGGATGGGGCGCGCTTCCCAGGGGGGTGATGTCGCTGCAGGCCATGGCGTCGGGACGGGCCAGCAGCAGCAGGCAATCCCTGTCGATGGCTTCCCGCAGCGCCGGGCTCGAGGGCGGGGCGTTGACGTAGCCCACCTTCAGTTCCTCCTCCAGCAGCAGGCCGCAGAGCGTCTGGGCGGGGGAAGTCCCCCGGAGCCGGGAGGCCTCGGCCAGGCTCTTTCCCTCCAGGTGAGGGTTGCGGGGCAGGTAGGAAAGGGTGACCGGCTCCAGCGGCGCGAACAGCCGGTTCTCCAGGTGGTCCCGAAGAGCCCGCTGACCTCCCGGGTCGGCCAGCCGCTCCAGAATCGCATCGGGGCCGCCCTCCTGCATCTCGCCGGGCAGAAAGCTCACGGCGATGCTGCTCCCGCTGGGATAGGGATAGATGTCCATGCTGCAGTCCACCCCCTGGTCCTTGGCCCGGTCGATGGGGGCCGTCAGTTCCTGGAGCCGTCCGGCGGTCTGCTCGGTCGTCCTGAGATGGGCGAAGTGAACCGGCGCCCCCGACTGGCGGGCGATCTCCAGTCCCTCCAGGATCCCGCCGCCGCCAAAGGCGCGCTCGGGTGTCCCCACCCGGGGCTCGTTGACGTAGACGCCGCCGGCCTCGCGCACCGCCCGGCACAGCTCCACCAGTTCCCGGGTATCGGCCCAGTATCCGGGATAGTAGGCGGCCCCGGTGGAAAACCCCACCGCGCCCTGCTCGATCCCCTCCCGCACCATTCGCCCGGCGGCCCGCAGTGTTTCACCCCGAAGCGGAAGATTCCGAAAACCCAGCAACTCCAGGCGGAGCGCCCCGTGGGGAACCAAGTAGGCCACGTTTACGGCTGCCTTGCGGTGATAGTGTGCTCGAAAGGCGGTAATGCTGCTCATGTCCAGGTCGGGAGGGGGATCTCCCAGGATCCCGCCCAGGTAGCGGGAATAGAGCCCGAAATTGGGCCGGGACAGGGGAGCCCAGGACATCCCGTCCAGGCCCACGATCTCGGTGGTGATGCCCTGGCGCAACCCGTAGGCGTGCCGGGGATCGTGGAGAAGCGCTCCCTCGGAATGGGTGTGGGTGTCGATGAATCCGGGGGCGACCGTGAGACCCTGCAGTGGAATGACTCGCCGGGCCTGGGCCCGGGAGAGGTCTCCTATGGCTTCGATCTTTTCTCCGACGATTCCCAGATCGGCCGCGACGGCCGGGCCGCCCGTGCCGTCGAGGAGTTGTCCGCCGCTCAGGATGAGGTCGAAGGTCATGGCGCAGAGGCACCTGGCCGCGGGCTGGCTACGCCTCAAGCGGCGGCGGGCCCTGCAGGGCCACCGGCTTCATGAGGGGCTGATCGGGCCTGACGGCCAGCCAGCAGAGCGCGGCCGCCAACTGCGTCCCGGCGATGAGATAGAGCACCAGGTTCCAGTCGCCGCCGGTGCGTTCGATGTGTCCGATCAGGTATCCCAGAGCGATGGGCATCAGCAGGGCCCCGGCGATTCCGGCCATGTTCATCACCGCCATCAGCAGGGCGCTGTAGCGGCCGGCGATGTCCATGGTGGCCGTCCAGGAGGGCGGACCGGAAAAGGAACCGGCCAACGACCCCGCCGACAGCAACCCCACCAATAGCGGAGCCGAAGTGGCCCCCAGGGCCGACAGCGTCAGCAGGCCGGCGGCGCCGATGCCGAAGCTGGCCACCAGGCTGCGGCTGATCCTCTTGCTGCCTGTCCGCGCGAACAACCCGTCCACCAGAAGGCCGCCTGCCATCAACCCCGTCACCGCCGCCGCCAGAGGCCATACGGCGAACCATCCCGCCTGGCCGGGGGTGATGCCGTAGCTCTTCTCCAGGTAGGCGGGAAACCAGGAGAAAAAGACAGCGAAGGCCGCCGCTCGCAGGAACTGCTGGGAGCAGATCCCCCACAGGCTTCGGCTCGCGATCATGCGGGCCAGCAGCGTTGCCCGGATGTCTGGACTCGGGTGGGTTCGGGGACTCCCTTCCTCGGTCGATTCGGGCCGGTTCGGGCTCGAGGCGGCGGCCGCCCCCGGTTGGCCGGCGAAAGGCGGCCGGGTGATCAGGTTCCGCTCGGCCTCGTTCACCCAGGGGTGTTGCCGGGGCCGGTTGCGGAAGTAGTAGAAGAAAACCACCGCCCAGGCCACGCCGACCCAGGTATAGAGGCCGAAGACCTCCCGCCAGGGGTAACGCTCCATCAGGGACGCCGTCAATCCCATGGTGACGATGCCCCCGATGGACATGGAGGTCTCCACGGTGGCGCTGCTGAAGCCGCGGCGCCTCTCGGGGAACCAGTCGTTGATGACCAGGGTGGCGATGGGCACCAGTCCGGCCTGGGCGGCGCCAAAGGCTATTCGGGAAGCCAGCATGGGAAGAAAGGAATACACCCTGGCCGACCAGAGGTTGAACAGCGACCAGAGCAGGCTGATGAGAGCCAGAGCCCACCTCGGTCCCAGGCGGGTCCCCAGCCAGCCTCCCGGGACCTGAAAGGCCAGGTAGCCCACCATGAAGGCGCTCAGAATCCAGCCCATCTGCTCGGTGGTGAACTGGAGCTCCCTCTGTATGGTGGTGTTGGCGACGGCGATGCAGTGACGGGTGAGGTAGGCGCTGGCGGCTGCCAGGGCCAGCAGGACCAGCACGCCGTGGCGAACGCCGCTCGGCCTCGCCGGTGCGCCGCCACCCGCGGATGGGTTGGAATTGGCCTCCATTGCCATCGCCTGGACCCACTTCAGGAATCGGTGCAGAGACTAAACCAAACCATTGAGCCTGGCAAGGTGGGGCACTCCGTGGATTGGTGCTGTCGCCGCCGGGAGCTCGGTCTCGGCAGCCTCGCCCTGGTCCCCCTGGCCGAGGCCGGGGAGAAGGCGCTGGCCATCCGCAAGCTCGCCCGTGAGGGTGGAGACCCCCTTGCCGATAAGCGACGCGCCGAGGGCATCCCCACCTTCGCCGAAGCCGCCTCGCGTGTGCTGGAACAGAAGCGGGACGGCTGGCGCGGCCGGCGTCACCACCGCGAGTGGATGGCGAGCCTGAGGCGGTACGCCTTCCCCCGCATCGGCAAGATGCCGGTCTCAGAGGTCACCAGCGCCGGCGTGTGTTGATGGAGGAATGGGCATACTATTGCCAGAAAGATCCAGCACCATCCATTTAAGTCTATAACAGACTTTATAATCATTGAGTTACAATACTACACCGTGAATCGGCTTAACTCACTACTTCCCTTGCAATCCATAGTCATCCCCCATATAATGAGGGAATGCATACTGTAAACAATCCCGCCCGCACTCCGCGAAAAACCAAACCCAAGGGCCGCCATCCCGACAAGGCCCTGTCGGCTCCCTTCCTGCGT
>JAPOZE010000244.1:5793-6123 GCA_026706225.1 Acidobacteriota bacterium | reverse complement strand
GTGGGCAGTTCACGCACGGCAGCGCCGGCCCGTTGCTGAGCGACGGCGAGGTCGAACTGTGTCTGGAGGTTAAGCCAGAATTGGGGGTCTACCCCGAACCAGTGCCCGAACCGTAGCGCGGTATCGCCGGTTACGGAACGCTTGCCGGCGATGATTTGACTTACCCGGTTGGGCGGCACATCTATCTGACGGGCGAATGCCGTAGGGCTCACGCCAAACTCGGCCAGCTCGTCTCTCAGAATATCGCCAGGCAGAACGACGCGCTTCAACATGCCGACCTCCCTCCTAACGTCGGTATCAATCAGGAACATCACAGGTCCAGCGCGCGGG
>JAPOZE010000244.1:0-5783 GCA_026706225.1 Acidobacteriota bacterium | reverse complement strand
GGTAATGACAGTCTATCGAAATCCTGGCTATCCTGCGGGATGTCCAACAGCAGCCCGACCAGCGTCGGCGCATTCGCTTTCTCCAGACGGCACAGGCGCTCGTACTCTTCCGCCGCCAGCACAACGACGGCAGGCCTGCCACGGCGGGTCACCCGTTGTGGAGCGCCGGCGAGCGCGGCGTCGACTACGGCGCTGAAGCGGTTCTTGGCGTCATGCAAGGGCCAGTCGGTCATGGGTGCTCTCCCGTCTAAACTATCTGGCTAGATTTTACTGCGGGGCTCGGCACAGCTTCAAAAGGCATAACGCCATCCGGGAAACGTCTCCATCAATCCAGCCCATCGGCGACCGCCGTCTCCAGATCGCTCCAGTCTTCCCTTTCTGTGGCCATGGCGCGACAGGTTTGTTCCCAGGAGAGCTTGGTCCCTTCCTTGCTGTACAAGAAGACTCCGTCCTCCCTCTCTTCGAGGACAAGCGAACCTCTCCAGCCGTGCTTCTGCAGAAGGACCTTGGGGATGCGGATTCCTTTGGAGTTGCCGATAGCAATCAGCTTGACGGTTCTGGTAGTTCGTCCTTTGTCCATTGTCCGGGGTCCAGTGAATGAGTAAACGTAATTGCAGTAATGACCATCTCGAGCGTTGAATCGCTTGATTGACGTGCCGGAGAAGCAAAATCGTACCATAATGGGCGCTAGGCTCGTCGGCCGGAGGCAGGCGCCCGATCGGGGATAGGTCTTGGCAAGGAAACCAAGAAAGGCGAAACGGAAATCGGCTCCGGCGTCTGCTCGCCAGGGGTCACGATTCTCTTTCGGTGGCTGGCGGCTGTGGGTCCCCCTGCTGCTGTTTGCAGCCGTCGTAGCCGTCTACCTGCCGTCGGTCAACCATGGGTTTCTCTATGACGACTACGAGGTGATCCTCTCCAACGCCCCGCTTCGTTCCTTTGAGGATCTTGGGCGCATTCTGACGGAGAGGCACTTTCTCAGCCTGCCCTACTACCGTCCGGTGGTGCGCTCCTCGCTGCTGCTGCAGAGAGCCCTCCACGGAGACGAGCCGGGGCCCTTTCACCTGTTCAACGCCGGCGTTGCCGGATTGATTGCCCTCATTGTCTACGCCCTGCTGCGGCTGCCGGTCTTCGGCTTGCGGCCCCGGTGGGCCTTGCTGACCGCCGCCGTCTTTGCCCTGCATCCGGTGGCTTCCTCCTGCGTCTACCCCATCGCCTCGGGACGCGAGACCCTGCTGCCTGCTCTGTTTGTCCTGCTGGCCCTCTACTGCTTCCTGCGGCCCGGTCCCTGGTGGCGGGCGGGCGCCTCCGTGGCTTTCGCTCTGGCCCTGTTCGGCAAGGAGCAGGCGGTGGTCACCCTGGCGATTTTCGTGCTGGCCGACATCCTGGGGTTGACCTCGGCCCCGCCCGGCCGCAGCCTCCGCCACTGGGTGTTCCGCTATTGGCCCGAGGCCGCCATCGGCGCCCTCTATTTCTCCATCCGGCACTTCCTGTTTGCGGGAGGGGAGTATCGCCTGGGAGACCTGGGGCAGTTCGCTCTTTCCTACCTCTACGCGCTGCAGGTCGTAACCGTGCCCTTCTGGGAGATGGTCTACGAGCCCACGGCCCGGGTCTGGTTCAGTCCCTGGCGCCTGGCCATCGGCCTGGCCATCACGGGCTGGGCGGTGTTGTGGCTCCGGCGATCCTGGCCCAAGGTTCGGGCCCTGACCTGGTTCTGGCTGGGCTGGTTCGTTCTGACCCTGCTGCCGACGGCCAATCTGCTGGACCAGGAGGCCCCGTTTGCCGAGCGCTACGTGTTCCTGGCCGCGCTGGGCCCGCTCTTTCTGCTGGCCCGGGTTCTCTCCAACCGCGAGAAGGATGGAAGGCCTGGGCTCTGGACGGGCCTGGCCGTGGCAGTGCTGCTGCTTTTGGGCGCCCAGACTGTCACCCGGGGAGTCTATTATCGAGACTACGAGGCCTTTTGCCGGCAGTGGGTCAAGACCGACCCCCAGTCGCTCAACGCCCACAACAGCCTGGCGGTGGTTCTGACCATGGACGGCCGGCTGCAAGAAGCCGGGCGTCACTATGAAGAGGCTCTCAAGATTGCACCGGCCAATGCTCAGGCGCACAGCAATCTGGCCAACCTTCGCATGCAGCAGGGGAGACTTCAGGAAGCCTACGATCTCCTGCAAGAATCGTTGCGCCTGGACCCGGACGCCCAGGCCACCCACAACTCATTGGGCGTCATGCTGCTGGGCCAGGGCAGAGTCGAGGAGGCCATTCCCCACTTTGTCCGGGCCATCAGCCTTCACTCGGACAACCAGCAGGCACACGCCAATCTGGCCAACGCCTTGGCGCACCAGGGCAACACCCGGCAGGCCGTCCACCACTACCGCGAGGCTCTTCGCATCCATCCGGGCCTGGACCACGTGGCCAACCGCCTGGCCTGGATTCTGGCCACCGATCCCGACCCCGAGCTGCGGGCCGGCGCCGAGGCGGTTGATCTGGCCGAGCGCTTCTGCCGGCCACCCAACGACGCCAACCCCATGTTCCTGGACACCCTGGCGGCGGCTTACGCCGAAACCGGACGGTTTCCCCGGGCGCTGGGAACGGCCTCGCGGGCTGCAGCCCTGGCTTCGTCCACGGGTCATCCTGAGCTGGCCGACCAGATCCGGCGGAGAATGGACGCTTACCGCGAGCGCCGCCCGGTTCGCTATTCCGAGATACAGTGGAGGACTTCCGGCCCCTCCCTGAGGCACGACTAGCCGTCAAGCGCCGCCCTTCCCCCGATTCGTGGTAATCTAAGCTGCCCCTGCCGGCTTGGGGACTCACGACCAGGGAGGCGCCCAGACCTCATGAAGCATTCCGTTGCGTTCCTTCTCGATGCCGACAACACCTTGCTGAACAACGACCGCATCCTGGCGGATTTCATGGGCCACATCGAGCAGACGGTGGGCCACCAGGGGAAGCAGCGCTATTGGGCCATCTTCGAGGAGTTGCGGGACGAGCTGGGATACCACGACTACCTGGGGGCCCTGCAAGGCTATCGCAATCGATATCCGCACGAGCCGCGCCTGATGTCGATTGCCTCCTTTTTCCTCAACTATCCCTTCGCCGATCGCCTCTACTCCCGGTCGCTGGAAGTGGTGCGCCACCTCCAGCAATGGGGCGTGGTGGCGATCCTCACCGACGGCGACATGGTGTTCCAGCCTCGCAAGATGGAGCAATCCGGACTGGCGGCGGCCGCCGGCGGCAACGTGCTGATCTACGTGCACAAGGAGGAGGAGCTGGAAGACGTGGAAAGGCGCTATCCGGCCGACCACTACGTGTTGGTGGACGACAAGCTACGTATCCTGACCGCCGCCAAGAAAGTGTGGGGGAGCCGGGTCACCACTGTCTTTCCCCGGCAGGGCCACTATGCCCTGGATCCCGAAATCCTGGCTCAATACCCCCCGGCCGACCTCAGCCTGGAGGGGGTCGGCGACCTGCTGACCTGCGAGCTGCCGGCCCTGATTCAGGCCGGACAGTCTTGCTAGTCCGGCAGCGCCTCAATACGTTCAAGCACCAATATCCGTACGCTTCACGGGATGACGGAGGCTCCGAGCAAATCATCGGTTGGGATCGCTGGAACAATGGAACGGAGCTTGTCGTGCCCTACTCATCCGGAGAGCGATCATGCTGGACGCGCTGAGATGGACCCTGCGGTCGCTGGTCATCGACGCCCTGTTGATCCCGGAGTACCGGCGTAGTGGCGTGGCCTTCAACCCGCTGTCGGCCAGGGCGATCCGGAATCCCTATCCCGCCTATGCCAGGCTGCGCGCCCGATCGCCGGTGCACCGCAGCCGCGTGCTGGACGGCTGGGTGTTCAGCCGCTACGCCGACGTGGAGGCCATCTTTCGAGACTACCGCCTGTTCTCCAACATGCCGACCCATCGCAGGGTGTCGAGGCGGGATGTTTACTTCATTCCCCCCCGGGCGGACTGGTCCCTGCTGTTCCTGGACCCGCCGGAGCATACCCGCCTGCGGGGCCTGGTCAACCAGGCCTTCACCCCGCGGGCCGTCAACGCCCTCGAGCCGCACATCCGAAGGATCATGGTCGAACTGCTGGACGCGGTTCCGGACCCGTCCGGCTTCGACCTGATAGCGTCAGTGGCCGGTCCGTTGCCGGTGATCGTGATTGCCGAGATGCTGGGGTTGCCGCCGCAAGACCGCCTCCGGTTCAAACAGTGGTCGAACCAGCGCGCGCGCATCCTGGAACCGCTCATCAGTCCGGATGAACGGAAAAAGGCCGCTGCCGCCGGCGAGGCGTTCGACGCCTACTTCATGCCCATAATCAGAGCCCGGCGACTTCAACCGAAAGACGACATCGTCAGCGCCCTCGCAAAAGCGGAAGAGGAAGGGGATACCCTCAGCGAACGGGAAATGCTGATCATGCTGCGCCTGCTGCTGGTGGCCGGCAACGAGACGACCACCAACCTGATCGGAAACGGGATGCTGGCGCTGCTGCAGCATCCGGAGCAGTTGGAGCTCCTGCGGGAAGACGCCCGTCGGATACCGGCGGTGGTGGAAGAGCTGTTGCGCTACGACACGCCGGTCCAGCTCGATATCCGGGCCGTGGTCGACGATTGCGACTTTCGGGACTTTCGGTTGCGCCGCGGCGATCCCGCCATCCTGGCCATCGGCGCGGCCAACCGCGATCCGGAGGTGTTCGAAGACCCGGACCGTCTGAACATCGAGCGTTCCACGGGCAGCAACCTCTCCTTCGGCCGGGGCGTCCACCACTGCCTCGGTGCGCCCCTGGCGCGCTTGGAAGCCCGGGTCGCGCTGGAAGTGCTGCTGGAGCGCTTCAGCTCCATGCGGCTGCTTGCGGACCGTCCCGCCTTTCGCCGGGCCATCGTCCTGCGCGGTCTCGAGTCGCTCCCGGTCTCGGCCGTTCCTGCGTGGTGTTCTGTGCCTGGGTGCTACAACCGTGCGGACTTGGACATGTAGATATCCGGTTTGCCGGGTCCGTTGGCGTCGGGCATGATGCCGGTGACCACATATCCAAGGCGACGATAGAAGAGAAAGGGGTGTTTGCGCCCCAGATCGTGGAGTGCCTTGATGTGACGCGGAACGTCATCGTAGAGATCCATTCCGGAGATCGAAGTGTCACCGCTATCGTCGTCGGTGCCCAGCGTGAAAGTCAGTGCGCCGCGACACCGCCCCTCTTCTTCGAAGGCGGCAACCAGCGACCGTCCGGCACCACGAAGACGGCGGTCCCGCCTGACGACGAGCGGGTGCAGTTCCCAGACGCGGCCGTCGTACTGGGGGAGGCCGCCAATCCACCCAAGCAGCAGCGAATCCTCCAGGGCGGCGAAGGCAAATCCCTGGCGGAGGACGTGTTCCACCTCCCGGGTTGCCGCCTCCAGGCTCGACCATCCTCGTGGATGGCCGAATCCCTCGACCAGCAGTTCAGCCGCTTGCCGGCGAACAGCCCCAGGCTGAGCAGTGAGATCAGTGATTTTCACAAGGGCAGTTCCCGAATCGACCCCTTGAGCGAAGCTGCCGGCCCTGATCCAGGCCGGACAGTCTTCCTGACCCACAATTCTCTGGTTTGCAGGTGAAGGGTCGCCAAGCTGAATTTCGCTCGCCTATGCCGCTTGGGTGTTTGCGCGAAGGAAAGCCGTGTAGCCCGCCTCATCGAGTGTGCCGGCCGCCAGCTCGAGCACGGCCTGGGTGGCGATCTCTTCCTTGGCGGTAAACCGATACCCGTTCAACTCCAGAAACAGAACGCCGACCACGAATCCTGTGCGCTTGTTGCCATCCAC
>JAPOZE010000019.1 GCA_026706225.1 Acidobacteriota bacterium | reverse complement strand
CCAGCAGCTTTTCCACCTCCTGCCTGTAGGCCTCCGGAGAAGGATCGGCCAGGAACCGCTCCATGGCTTCGGGCGTGGGTGGGAGACCGATCAGACCGAAGTAGAGGCGTCGCAGCAGGCCGCGGGGAGAGACCGGCCCGGCCGGTTCCAACTGCTGTTGTTCCAGCTTGGCCAGCACGAAGGCATCGACCGGGTTTCTCACCCATTGCTTGTTCCTGACCGCGGGGACCTCGGGCTGGGTGACGGGAGTCCAGGGCCAAACCGGCTTGGTGGAATCCTCTGCGGCCTCGGCCACCAGGGCGGGATCCAGTTGATCGATCCAGCCGGCGATGCGCTCGATCTGCTCCTCGGAAAGAGGCTCCCCGTTCATGGGCATGCGGGGGGAGCGAGTACCGCGCAAGCGCTGGATCAGCGGGCTTTCCTGGCTGTTGCCGGCGACGATGGCCGGTCCCTGGATGGCGCCGCCCTTCAGAAGAGCTGTGACCGTCTCAACCACCAGGCCGCTCTGGTGAGTCTGGGAGCCGTGGCAGGCCTGGCAGTTCTGTTCCAGCAGCGGCTGGACATGGGTCTCGAAATCTCCGGAGGAAGCGGTCCGTGCGGCCCCGTCCTGTGTTGCCGGAGGCGCCATCTGGTCGATCCACCTGGCGATCAGGGCGATCTGGGCTTCCGGGAGCGGATCGCCTCCCACCGGCATCTGCGGCTCGAGCTCGCCCCGCAAGTGGCGGACCAGGGGGCTTCCGGCGCTGTCTCCGGCCAGGATCGAGGGACCGGACTTCTCGCCCCCCTCGAGCATGGCCTCCACCGATTCCATCACCAGGCCGCTCTGGGGCGCGGCGGTGGTGTGGCAGGCAAGGCACTTTTCCTCAAGAACGGGCTGGACGTCTCTCTCAAAGTCGACCGGGGACTCTCCCAGGATGTGGCTTCCGGCCAAAATGGCCAGGATCGACCCCAGTGAAACCGCAACCGCTCGCCATTTCATCGAGCACACTCCTCCCGTAGATATATAAGTACACCGTAACCCTATCCCACGCGGCCGGCCTGTGTCAACCAAATGCCCCCTCGAAAATGACCGGAAAAGAGGATTCGAATATCGCCGGTGGAACTGGCTTCGGGACGCCGCGTTTGCCCCCCCACCGGCTCGACCGCGGGTCTGCAACAACCTCCTTGGTCAATGCCCGGGCGAGCGTAGGGGACATTTTCCCATGGGCTGACACCCACGGCTCGACTGGAATCTCCGGACTGCCACCCGGGGAATGATTACAATAGACAAGCACGTTTCCCCTTGCAGTGTTGTGGGTTTGGGGAGAGCTGCGAAGCTGCGGTTGGCGTGGGTTACCTGGCAAGACGCCACCTGCGAGCCATCCCTATAGAGCTGCATAGCAGCGGCTCAGGGTAGCCCCGGGCGGCAGCCCGGGTCGTATGGGTTCTGCGCCAACCCAGCCGCGAACGCGGCGAATAGGAAGCACCCCTTCGGGCGCCCAGGCCTGTTGTAAGAAATGGAGGCCACCCTGGACCCGCTCAGGAGTCCTTCTTGACCGGCGTGTAGATGGTGGTGGGCAACTGGTGGATCTTCCCGTCCCGGTCGGACAGGTCGTGAATCTTCCCGGCGCCTCTCTTGTCCACTTCGTCGATGCGGATCACCGAGTGGAGAGGAATGTAGGTCCGCCGCACCCCCTCGAATGCGGTGCGCAGCGTTTCCTCGGAGGGATCCACCACCACCGAGGTCTTCTGACCGAAAAGCAACTGTTCGACTTCCACGAAGCCGAACAGCCCGCCCTGGCTCACCCGCTTGGCGTAGATCTCGTAGACCTTGCCTTCGTTCAGAAATGAAATCTTGTAGACCTGCTTGTTTTCGCTCATGGCCTCGATAGAGTCTATCCCATTTGGGCGATCCCGTTCCAATGGGGCCGGAGGCGCCCAACTCCGCCGGGACGCTAGCCGCGGGTGAGTTCCCGGCGGCTGGGCCGCAGATTGCCGAAGTCGGCGCCCGAGATGATGTAGTACCAGTCGGCGAAGCGATGGCGCAGCTCGCGCTCCAGGGTCCGGCCCTCCTCGCCGGGAGTCTCGCCGTCGGCGTACTTTCGGGCCCGGGCGGCGCTGTAGTCGACGGTGATGAACAGATAGCGGCGCTCTTCCGTCCCTCCGGCCCCGGTCGCCTCCGTCCCCTCCGTCTCTGAAGACCCCGGAGCACCCGTTCCACCGGGGGCCACCTCGCCGAAGCGCAGCGTGTATTGAATCCCGTTGGCGGTTTCCACCAGGATCTCTCCCTCATTGGACAGGAGCTGGCCCAAGGGAGTGATGAAAAAGCCCTTCCGGCGCAGGGAGAGGACCGACTCCATGGACAGCCGGATGCCTTCGGGGGTCTTGAGGTCCCGGGTCAGATTCTCGGGCTTGGGTTGGACGTCGACGATGCGCAGGTTGTCCAGCGCCTCGGTCAGGGCATCGATCTTCTTCCCGCGCAGCCTGCGCCGGCCCATCAGCCAGCGGTCTTTCCGCCTGGTGAGAACCGTGCGCTCGGAATTCTCCAGCCTTCCCAGCCGCTCGTTGATGGAGTAGCTGTTGATGGTGATCTTTCGAATGTCCCCGGCGCTCAGCTTGAGCAGATCCGTCTCGATCCAGTCCTCGAACCGGGAAGACACCCGGGCGTCGGTCCTGACCGAGTAGGTCCGCCGCTGGGCGGGGACCCGCATGTAGCGGTAGCCGGACCTGCCTTCGGCCGGCTTGCCGATCACGAAATCGGCCAGGACCCTGTCGTTTTCGTCCTTGAGGGTCACCCGCTTTCCGCGGCCCGCCAGACTGGCGGTTCGGTCGTCGAGCGGGTCGATCACTCCGTAGCGGCCGTGATCCTCGATGCGTTCGGACACCACCATGTCCTTCCTGAGGGCCATGAGCGCCGCGGCCGTGTCGGCCAGGCGGTTTTCGGCATCGGCCGGATAGTCGTGGTGGGAGGGGATGCCCCACCTGTTGTCCTTGAACTCCACCTTCAGGGGGCTGGCGGTGGCGGTGGCTTCATCGTAGTCGATGACCTCGATGGTCCTGGGGGCCTGGGGGTCGGCGAACTCCGGATAGAAGGGCTCCCCCTGATCGTCGAAAATCCCGGATGCTCTTCGCCCCGGATCGACCAGCACCGCGGCCGTGGAAACGGCCACGGCCAGCACGCAGAAGATCCCGGTTCTCAACCATTCCGTCATGGCCGTTCAACCTCGGGGAGAGAATCGGCTTTCGTTTCCATTGGACCTCGCCTATTCCACCAGGCGGTCGGCCGCCACGCCGATCTTTTCCCGGCGCAGCCTGCGCACCGACACCACCAGGAAGAGCGCAAAGGCGGGAACCGGCGGCAGGGCCGCCGCCAGGAACTTGATGGCGTTCCGGATGTCCCGGATGGAAGACTCCATGTCGGCGCGGCTCCTGCCGATCAGCCGCTGTTTTTCCTCTTCGATGTTGGTGCGGGCCACGGCCAGGCGGCGGTTCTCGGCCTTTTCCTGGTTGGCGATCATGATGCGCCGGGTCTGTTCGTCCAGGTCCCGCCGCTGTCGCAGGGCCTCTACCGCCCGATCCAGCCGGGCCTGGGCTTCCTGCAGGCGCTGGTTGGCCGTGGCTTCGGCCTGCCGGGTCTCCTCCAGGCGCCGCTCCTCGTAGACCCTGGTTCGGGATTCCACCGCCTCCAGGGTGCGATGCCGCCGCCGGCGCTTGCGCAGCGCGATGAAGGACTCGTCGCCCACAAGCTGGTCCACGGCGTTCAGCAGGAAGGTCACGTTGTCGAACTGCAGGGTCTCGATGCCCTGGCGCCGTATGGAGAAGAACTGCTCCCCCATCAGGTCCACGTCGGTCACCAGGATGGCCCGGACCGGACGGTCTGTCCCTATTCCGGCCAGGCGGGCGGCCAGGGTGTAGCGGTCGGGATCGGGTTCGTGGGGGAGGTTGGCGGCAAGCTGCACCCCGAACAGGGAGCGCTGCACCAGCCGATTCCAGTCGGTCAGGCCGGAATCGGCGCCGGTCTGAAGCAGAGGGGTCAGCGTGGTGCGGCTGCCGGCCGCCAGCTTGATCGAACCCGGATAGATCGCTACCAGCTCCTGGAGCCCGGATGTGACGGCCTCATCCGGGTTGAAGGGCGGATTCTCGCCGCTCCCGGAGCCCAGAAAGATGACTTCCGGGGGCAGGGAGCGGAACTGTGGATGGGGATTGTACTTGTCCCAGGCAATGCGGCCCGGGTCCCAGTCCACTCCCAGCACCTCCATCAGCGGCTGGAGGTCGGCCGGAGTCCTGGGCGGCGGGCCCTGGCGAAAGGGGCCCTGAGGCATCGGCTGGGCCGAGAGCTCGGGATTGAATGCCGGCAGGGGGTCCACCAGGATCAGGGTCGGATTTCCCGCCTTGACGTAATCGGTCAGCCGCTCTACCTGGTCCTGCTCCAGGGTGTTGGGCAACACCACCATCAGGGCGTCCAGGTTCTTGGGGTAGTCCTGGCCGGGCTGCACCCGTTCCACCTGGTACTGCTTGCGCAGCTCGGCCACGATGGCCCAGTCGGTGGAATGCTGGCGGGACTGGAAGTCGAATCCGCCGAACAGCTTGGCTCCCGTTTCCAGGACGCCGACCCGCCGGCGTTCCGCCCGCGACACCACCCGAATGGATCGCATCAGCTCGTACTCCACCGGCAGCCCGGGATCCAGGAAGGGAATGACGAATTCCTCGGGGCCGCAGTTGAAGGCGATGCCCAGGAAGATCTCGTCGGGAGTTCCCGAGCTCTGCCGGGACAGGGGCACCGGCCGGGGGCGGATGTCGAAACGCTCCTGGGCTTCGCGAGCCTGCGGCGTGTATTTTTCGGTCACCACGATCCGGGTCTGCAGGCGGTCCCCCCCCAGGGCCGAAAGCTCCCGCAGCAGGTTGACCAGGTTGTTTCGGGTCGGAAGGTGGCTGCGGGGCACCTCCGGGCTCAGGTAAGCCTGAATGAAGACCGGCCGGTTCGCATCCAGCCCCTCGATGAGAGCGCGGGTGTCGGGCGAGAGAGAATGGATCCGTTCGGCGGTGAGGTCGACCCGCCCTCCCAGGCGGTCCAGCAGCAGAGTCAGCCCGGCCAGGGCGACCACCAGGGCCAGCCCCCGCACCAGCAGGTGGGCGCCCATGGCCGGGGCTTGCCGGCCGCTGGGCCAGTGGCGTCGTCCCAGCAATTCCACGTTGAGATAGACCATGGCTGCCGCGAAGGCCAGGAAGTAGACCACCGAGGAAAGGGAGACCACTCCCGCGGCCAGGTCCTGGAACTGCTGGTCGAAGGAGAACCCGGCCACCAGCCGTTCGGCGCCCCCGGTGAGGACGGTGCCCGCATGGTCGATGAAGACGGGGACGGCGCAGAGCAGGGCGCCCAGGATGAAGGCCACGGTGATGTTGTCGGTCAGGAGGGACCCCACCATGCCCAGGGCCAGCAGCGCCACTCCCATGAGCCAGTAGCCCAGGTAGGTGGAGGCCATCAGGCCGGGGTCCGGGTTGCCCAGCCACCCCAGCACCAGGACGTGGGTCAGGGAAAAGAGCAGGGCCACGGTGTAGATGCCGGAGGCAGCCAGATACTTCCCCAACACGATGCCGAAGTCGGTGGCCGGAAGGGTCAGCAGCAGCTCGTCGGTTCCGTTGCGCTTCTCCTCGGCCCAGATGTTCATGGTGATGGAGGGAACCAGGAAGACCAGCAGGTAGGGGAAGACGCGGTTGAGCTGGTCCAGATTGGCAAGGTTGGCGGCGAAGAACCCGTCCTGCCAGAAGGCCGCCAGGGCGCTCAGGAAGACAAACAGGGTAATGAAGACGTAGCCGGTCGGACTGCTGAAGTAGCTGCCCAGCTCCCGCTTGCAGACAACTCTGGCCAGACGCCAATGCCTCTTCATTCTTTCCTCTCCTCCGGTTCCGGGTCCGGTTCCCGCTCGGCGGCCGGGACGTCCCCCTCCGATGGATTCTGGTCATGAGGCCCCGTAGCATTGCCTTCCGGCTCGAACGCTTCCTGGCCGTTCCTGCCGGTCAGGCGGTAAAAGGCCTCAGCCAGGCTGTCCCCTCCCGCCATCTCCCCGGGCGTCCCGTCAAAGGCGATTCGGCCCTCGTGAATGAGAATGACGTGGTCGGCCACGGCTTCCACTTCCTGCAGGATGTGGG
>JAPOZE010000428.1 GCA_026706225.1 Acidobacteriota bacterium | reverse complement strand
CTGAATTTCTTCGAGGCCGGCTTCGAAGCCATGATGCGCCTGACCGGCGGAATCATTCGCATCGTGGCTCCGCTGGGAGTGTTCGGTCTGATCGTTCGCCTGGTGGGCACCACGGGCCTGGGCGCCTTCAAGGCTCTGGGGCTCTATGCCCTGATGCTGGTCTGCGGCCTGACCATACACCTGTTCTTCAACCTGCCGCTCATCCTGCGTTTCCTGGGCGGGATCAATCCGATCGTGCACTTCCGGAACATGGTGGAGCCGATCGTGATGGCCTTTTCCACCAGCTCGTCGGGCGCCACCTTGCCCGTCACCATCAATGCCGTGGAGAACAAGGTCGGCGTTTCCAACCGGGTCAGCTCCTTTGTGCTGCCGATGGGGGCCACCGTCAACATGGACGGCACGGCGCTCTACGAGTGCGCAGGGGTGCTCTTCATCGCCCAGGCGATGGGGGTTTCACTGGGCCTGGAGCAGCAGTTGCTGGTGGTGTTCACGGCGCTGTTGGCCTCCATCGGAGCGGCGGCCGTACCCTCCGCAGGGCTGGTGGTGATCTTCATCGTGCTGGAGGCCGTCAACCTCAGGGGACCGCAGGTGGAGCTGATCGTGGGAGCCATGCTGGCGGTGGACCGTCCCCTGGACATGTACCGCACCGTGGTCAACGTCTTCAGCGATTCCTGCGGCGCCGCCATCATCGCCCGCTCCGAAGGCGAGACCGGAGTGGACGAAGCGGTTGCGCCGGCGTCCTGAACGGGGTTGCCGATCCGTCCGCAGTCGCCGCCGTTCCTTGAGATGTGCCCGGAAAAACATGGCGGCCCTGTGTGAGTTCATATAGAATCGTCAGTTCGTCAGTAAGTCTGACGTTCCTTGAAGACCAGCGAGGCGCTATGCAGAAAGGGAATAACTCCGGAATGGAATCCCAATCCTTGTCGTCGGCATCCAAGCCGTTCAAGAGCGGACCGCCTGTCCAATCGTCTCCCGCAATTCCTGCTGCAGCGAGAAAAGTCCGTGGAAACCCCGGCAGGACCGCGTCCATAGGAAAATCGCTGGTGCTCACCGGAACCCTTGCCGGCCAGGAGGATGTCTTTATTGACGGAACCTTGGAAGGGACCATCGAGTTGCCGGACAGCGACCTGACCATCGGTCCCAACGGAAACGTGAAAGCCGACATCAAGGCCAGGAAGATCACGGTATTCGGGCGAGTCACCGGCAAGATGTTTCTCGCTGAGAGCATTGAGATTCTGAAGACGGCCACAGTCAGAGGCACGATAAGAACACCTCGAATCGTGGTTGAGGAGGGCGCGGTCATTCATGCAAAGATCGAGTCCCTCGGACAAGACTTGAACCTCCCGGCGGCCAAGAAGGCGAAACCCCTGATCATTCGACAGGAAAGCCGCGGTTGAACCCACCGGGTGCGGTCCAATGACAACAGCCAATATCGGAGAATCCCTCAGGTTCGAGGGAAATCTCAGTGGACTCGAAGACGTTGTTGTCGACGGGGAAGTGAAGGGAACCATCCGGCTTCCGGAATGCAGCCTGACCGTCGGCCCCACCGGAAGGATCCATGGCGACATCGAAGCCAGGAACGTGACGGTTCTCGGTCACGTCACGGGGAATATCGTTTGCCTGGAACGCATGAGGCTTTGCAGTACCGGCTCGATCGACGGCGACGTGAAGGCGCCGCGGGTCCTCATTGAGGATGGAGCCGTCGTCCGCGGCAGAATCGATGTGACGAAGACCCCACCGGCGTCCGAGGCCATGCCACAGGCCAAGTCCGCTCTCTCCTCCACTCAGGCCGTGCACTCCCCTGATTCCTGAAGGGTTTGCCGGAGCCTTCCGCCGCTCCCTCCCTGTGGCGGTTGAGATTGTCAAGAGCAGCCCGGAAAAGAACAATCGCCGCCCCGCCGGGACCGTTGGGCCAACGGCCACGTCTCCCAAGCCGCAATAAGACCGACCGAACCTGCTCCAATTCCTGTTTATCCCAAGAGCGGCACAACCCGCGCAGGTCTATGGCCCCGGGTTTGATCCCGGAGCCTGAATGAGCCCACCCGGATTGCGGCGCATGGGTCAAATTGCCCTGGGTGGCACTGTCTTGTCCGAGTCCACCGGTTCCGGGTAAGCGAGGCAACGGGGTGCGGCGACTATGGATATTGATTGCCCATACTATGAAATATTGCTAATATGGGTTCCATGAAGACGACGATTGACATCCATGACGAGTTGCTGGCACGCGCCAAGCAGCACGCCAGAAAAAAAGGGTGTTCGCTGCGTTCTGTGGTGGAGGCGGGCCTGCGTCAACTGCTCTCGCTGCCTGAGTCACGGAACCGGTACCGGTTGCCGGATCTGAGCACCGGGAACTCGGAGGCTGCCGACCCGCTGGAGGCCTATTCGTGGCAGGACCTGCGTGGCATGATCTACGGAGAGCCGGAGAGACATTGATTGCGGTCGATACCAACCTGCTTGTCTACGCCCACCGCAGGGAGTCAAGATTGCATGAGGCAGCTCGTGAGGTCCTGCGGGAGTTGGCTGAAGGAGACCGGGTCTGGGCGATTCCCTGGCCTTGCTGTTACGAGTTTCTAAGCGTCGTGACCAATCACCGAATCTGGAGGGAGGCTGCCACTCCGCCGCAACTTGCCTGGCAGCAACTCGAAGCCTGGACGGCATCGCCAGCCAATCGCCGTATCGGTGAGACAGACGATTTTATGGAGATCCTGGGCGTGCTGGTTCAGCGGCCGCGAGTGCGGGGAGCCATCGTGCACGACGCTCGTATTGCGGCGATCTGTCTCGCCCACGGCGTTGAATTCCTGCTCACCCGAGACCGGGACTTTTCGCTGTTTCCCGAACTCAACCGGAGGGACCCGTTCCATGACCGGCGTCCGGCTCCGTAATTTCAGCGTTTGAGTGATAGCGCCTCGGCCCCACCGCTTCACAAGCCGCTCCGACCTGACTGTTTCAATTCCAGCTTCTATTCCCCGGAGCTTTTCTTGGTGTCACTTCGCCGTTCTTCGTGTCCCTTCGTGGATTCCTCTTCTTTCTTTCCTGTCCTACCCATTCCACCTTCCCCACCTGCGCGGTCCGGCGAGTTCGAGATCAGAAGAATCGCATGGTGTAGGTCAACCGCACGCCGCGCCCAATCTCCGGAGCCAGGTCCTTGATGAATGAGGAATGGTTGCGGTAGAGCCGGTCGCTCAGGTTGAAGACCTTGACCGAGAACTGATGGGCAAAGTGTTGCTGGGCGAAGGTGTAAGAGGCCTTCAGGTTCATCACGGCGTATCCCGGTGTGCGGGTCTCTCCGGTGAAGGTCTGGTGCTGCTGAGCGGCCAGAATCAGTTCCGGTGAGACCCGGAAGCCCAAGTGGTTGAGGTCGAACCCCAGCTTGCCTCGGAGCGGAGGGATTCTCGGCAGCGGTGTTCCCAGGTCGGTCTCCTGGGCATCCACGTAGTCCGTGCCCAGGTTGAGCCAGAGCTTGGGATTCAGGTTGATGCCCAGGTTGGCCTCGGTTCCCAGGAAGCGGGCGTTGAGCTGGGTGAATTCGATTACCGGCAACCCACCTTCGACGACTCCGGGAGCAAAGGGAAAGATGAAGTTTTCGAAGTTGTAGTAGAAGAGGTTGAGTTCTCCTCTCAGTTTCGGACTGTTGTGGCGCAGGGACATTTCGATGCCGTCGCCCGTTTCGGGGCGAAGGGCCGAGTCGCCTATCTCGAAGGACAGCGTCCCGGCGTGGGGACCGTAGTTGTAGAGTTCCTCCAGGGACGGAGCCCGGAAAGAGTGGGAGTAGTTGACGACCAGCGATCCTCCACTCCAGGTGTCCACCTGCAGGCCGGCTGACGCCGATGCTCCGGTAAAGGTGCGATTGACGGCCTCGGGGATTTCCGCGCCTTCTTCGGCCTCGTGTTCGTGCTCGTGCTCGTCATCGCCCTCCTCCTCGTGGGCATGATCTCCCCCTCCCTCGGCAAGACCCGGCCGGTAACGCTGGGTCTCCACCCGGCCGCCAAACTGGAACCTGGCGGTCTCGAAGTCCAATTCCTCCAGGGCAAATAGAGCGAAGCCGGTCTGATCGATGGGCGGCGAGAGCGCTTCCTCCCCGACTGCCGAGTATTCTCGATCCAGCCCCCAGAAGCCGAAACGACCGCTCAATGGTCCAACCTTTTTCTGCTCGAAGACTCCCCGGTAGACGAATTCCTGCTGGTCGAAGGTTGTGCCGACGTGCTGTGCCCCGCTCTCGAAGAACTCGATCTCCTTGTGATTCCAATCCGTCAAGTTCAATTTCAGAACGAATTCGTCAATCGCCGTCCCCAGGTCCCGCAATCCCCCGGTGAAGCGGAAATTCCGGCGCCGTGAGTCGAGAAGGATGCGTTCAATCTCGTCTTCGTCGTGGTCTTCATCTTCGTCGTGGTCGTGGTCTTCGTCCTCTTCGTCGTGGTCTTCATCCTCGTCGTGGTCGTGGTCTTCGTCCTCTTCGTCGTGGTCTTCGTCCTCTTCGTCGTGGTCTTCATCCTCGTCGTGGTCGTGGTCTTCGTCCTCTTCGTCGTGGTCTTCGTCCTCTTCGTCGTGGTCTTCATCCTCGTCGTGGTCGTGGTCTTCGTCCTCGTCGTGGTCTTCGTCCTCTTCGTCGTGGTCTTCATCCTCGTCGTGGTCGTGATCCTCGTCCTCGTCGTGGTCCTCATCTTCGTCGTGGTCGTGGTCTTCGTCCTCTTCGTGGTCGTGATCCTCGTCCTCGTCGTGGTCCTCGTCTTCCTCGTGGTCGTGCTCGTCTTCCTCGTCACCATGACCATGGTGTCCGTGGAAATCCTGCACGAAGGGCACGCCGTAGGCGCCATCGTCGAATTTGGCTTCGACGCTGAAGAAAACCTTTTTCCCGTACCAGCCCACGCCGCCGCCGCCGTTTCTCAGTTGAGAGCGCGAATTGTAGATCTGCCCCTGTCCCGCCGCCCTGTAGTCGCCGGTGCGAATACCCCCGCCGCGGCCCCAGATCATCCAGTTGCCGGTTCCGTACTCCATTCCGGCGCTGCCCCCACCCAGTGCATTGGCATTACCGGCCGATCCGGTCACGAATCCGCGAAACCCCCGGTGGGCATGGCGGTGCGCTTCATGGTGGCGGCTGATGGCATTGACGGTGCCGCCCATGGCATTGCCGCTGTAGAGCAGGGTGGCCGGTCCCTTGACGATTTCCAGCCTCTCCAGTTGCGCGGGATTGATCATCTCGCCGTGATCGCCCGACTGGGACGAAAGCGTGCCTGTCCGGATGCCGTCTTCCATGATCAGCACCCGGTCTCCGTCAAATCCGCGCACAATGGGCCGGGCGGGACCCGGTCCGAAGGCGCGCTTGGCAATCCCGGTGCCGACTCTGTGGTCCAGCAACTCCCCCAGAGAGACATCGGTGGATTGACCCAGTTCGTGGGGCCCGATCGATTCCACGCTCTGAAAGGACTCGAAGGTCGTTTCCCGCTTCTCCGATCCGGTCACCGTGATCTCATACTGAGGGGGAGCCAACACCAGCGCGAAGTCGGCCTTGGCCTCGCGACCGGGTTCGACGGTCACCGTGGTGGAGGCTTCGGTAAACAGGCTGTCGAGGTGGGATTCAACCGTGTATCTGCCGGGAGGGACTTGCTGGAACCGGTAGCTTCCATCATCCTGGCTGAGGGTGCTCCGACCCAGCTCCACAATCGTCACGCTGGCGCCGTGCAGGGGGTCCCCGCTGGACTTCAGAGAGACGTTGCCCGTCAGGCTCCCGTAGGTTTGAGCCTGGAGAGCAGGCTTCGTCGCCAGCGAGAGAGCGGCCATAGCCACGAGGGCGAGCAACCCCGGTCCGATGCGCATCGTTTCCTCCTCATTTCCTGCTAAACCAGTGTAGCCGCCAGATTAAGCACCCGACCGCCGGCAGGCGAGGGGAAAGTCACCAGCGGGCCACCTGGATGGATGAGCGGGATAAAGAGTCAGAGCGTAGTTGTTGTGGCTCGTGGAGAGACGCATTCCCCCTGACCTTCGGGGCGCTCCTGCGGTAATCTATCTCTCGGAAGGCGTCCCTGGGATGGTTGCGCGTTCGCCCTGAAGGCAATAGTGGGGACGGGGAAGGCGCCTTCCGTGTGCCCCCTCTGCAACCTCCCGGCTGTCCGGAAGGGGGCTTGAGACCCCATGCCATTTTCTTCCTCCGAAAAAAGGGGCCGATCCGGGCCCGCGGCTTCG
>JAPOZE010000444.1 GCA_026706225.1 Acidobacteriota bacterium | reverse complement strand
CCTGCATCCAGAAAAACATCACCCGTTCTTCCGGGGGTTGGGCGAAATTGGCGGCGGTTGCCAGGACCACGCTGAGGATCACGGGCAGGACCAGGGGCACCAGCAGCACCGGCAGCATGACCTCGCTCATGCGGGTGTTGGCGGAAACGGCGGCCAGCAGGGTCCCCACCGAGGCAAAGCCGAGAGTCCCCAGGAAGGTGATGGCCGCCATCCATCCGATCCTGGGCCAGATGCCGTAGTTGAAGAGGAGGGAGAACAGGCAGAGGATGATGGCCTCGGCCAGCAGCAGGAAGATCAGGTTGGCCAGCATCTTTCCCAGGTAGATGCTGCTCCATTTCACCGGAGACAGCATCAATCCCTCCAGGGCGTCGTTCTCCTTTTCGCCGGCAAAGGACCGGTTCATGCCCAGAAGTCCCGCGAAAATAAAGGTCATCCACAGGAGTCCCGGTCCGAACTTCCTGATTTCCTCCGAATCGGGCTCGAAAGCGAAGTTGAACATCAGGATGACCAGGAGCCCGAACAGCAGCATGGAGGTCAGGACATCCTTGGTCCTGTATTCTGTCAGGAGGTCCTTCATCAAAATGGCAGCCGTCTGGTTCCAGAACTTCACCCTAGCGCCTCGCTGTTGCCGCGATTCTTGAAACCCGTAGACATCCCGTCGCAACCGATCCGTGGTCTCGAACGCCGCGCTCTCAGTTCTTTCGCCCCTCCGAGCCGGGAGGATCTCCTCCAAGGAACTGCCGGTAGCGGCTGTGAGCCGCCGCAGAGTCGCCGGTCCATTCGCTCACAATGCGGCCGCGGTCCAGCAGGACCCAGCGGCTGACCCCGTCCAGGCCCTGCTCCAGGTTGTGGGTGGCCATGACGATGGTTCGCCCGGCTGCCGTCCATTGCCGCAGCCGTTCCGAAAGGAGCTCGGCTGCTTCCAGGTCGAGCCCGGTGAAGGGTTCATCCAGCAGCACCAGCTCGGGCCCATGCAGCGTGACCCGGGCAATGGCCAGGCGCTGCTGCATCCCGCGAGAGAAGCCGCGCACGGGGCGATCGGCGCTCAGGTCCAACCCTGCATCCGTCAGCGCGGCGGCGACCCGTTCGCCGGCCCCCTCCAGCCCGTGCAGCCGGGCGTGCAGCCGCAGGTTCTCTCTGGCGGTCAGGCCGGGATAGAGAAAGGTCTGGTGGGCTACCAGTCCGATCCGCTCCCTGCCGCGCTCGGGGTCCCGGGCGACATCCACGCCGCAGATCCGCACCCGGCCCCGGTTGGGCTTCACCAGTCGAGCCATGACCCGCAGCAGGGTGGACTTCCCGGCGCCGTTGCGACCCAGCAGCACCACGAATTCGCCTGGGTGGACGCGCAGGGAGACGTTGGCCAGGGCCGGGTTGAGCCCGAACCATTTTTCGGCGTTCTCGACAACCACGGCGGCATCGGCCGTCATCGGCTTACTCCCCCCGCCCCGCTGTCAGGAGCGCTTCTTTTTTCGCTTTCGCGCCTGCTGGTGAAGCCGTTCCCGGGATTGCTGTCCCAGGGCGTAGAAGATGATGGCCAGAGACAGTGCGGCCAGGGTACCCAGGATGAGCGTTCGCTGTTCATAGACGCGGTTGGGCAGTCGGACCACCCGGAAATTGGAGTCCTCCCCGTGATCGTGGCCGTCGTGAGGGGAGTGCTCGGGGGCCTCGCCTACGATCCTGAGGTCGAGAAACTCTCCCTCGGCGATTTGGGTGATGTGGAAGGTTGCGGATTCGGTGCGGGAGTCGGTACCCGTGGAAACCACTCCCGTGCCCGTGACTTGAAGGTCGGAGGGTTTCACGAACAGTTGAGAGTGGTCGGTCCCGTTGAGCAGCCGAAACTTGAGTTGTCTGTCTGCGCTGGGAAACCTGACGTTGTAGGCGACCCAGATTTCGTTGATTCCCGGCTTCATGGGGTAGTTGATCCGGTAACCGCCTCCGTCCCGGATGAGGGGCTGTTGGGGCAGCGGAATTCTCCCCAGGCCCAGCACCGACACCTTCAGATCGAGGGGAGAGTCCGGGGTGTCGAACTCGAAGGTCGACAGGGAATTCGCCAGCGTCCGCCTGGGTTGGGAGTCGTTGGCGAGGAGGTACTGGTGTTCGATCCGCAACTCGTTGCCGTGAGCCAGGGCGACCATGAAGGGCATGGATACGTCGACATCGGCGAGCTGGGGCGCTGTTTCGTAGACGGTCAGGAGTTGAGGATCCGCCAGCTCGGCCGTGGAAGACAGCGACCGGTTGTAGTTGACTCCCCGGTAGATGGTGCGCAGCAGGATGTGCGGGCTCGAAGGGGCCAACTCGACCCGCTCGAAGGTGAACCGCCCCCCCTGACCGGCAAGGGTTTCCCTGGTGGCATTCATTCCCTCTCCCAGCGTGAGAAGCTCCACCTTCTGGTTGACCGCCGGCCGTCCGGTGGTCCCGTTGATCACCTGCCCGGTGACGGAGGACTGGGCCCAGGCTGCTTGCCAGCAAAGGCTGGATGCCCAGAGAAAGACCGGGAGCAGTCCAAGGCCGCGGGAGACCGGGCAGGGACCTTCCTTGCGTCGCCGGGGGAGCCATTGGCCGGGAACGGTGGCTATCATGGAAGTCGCTCAGCCCTTTTTCGCCGAGCCCCCCAAGATTCTCCGCCTTGGGAAAGCTGGAAGGAGGGGCGATGTGTCGATTGGAACCCCGGCGGATGGGGAGGACGGGAAGGGTATCGGTTCAAGGCTTCCTGGATTTGCCGGGGCGCTTGCCACTCTTCAGCACCGCCACCACCTGCGGACTGCCCGTGCGGTCGAGGGGCTCGGGCTGGATCGCTTCGATCTGACTCACCACCCCGTAGGCTTCGGCCAGGTAGTCCTGGTGGAGTCGCTGGTAGTCCTCGTCGGAGAGTTTCCCCATCTTGTACTCGAAGTCCAGGTCCTTGATGTTCTCGTAGATGGTCTCCTTCCTTCGCAGCAGGCGCTTCAGGCCGGTGGAGCGGCTGTCGATATCCGCCAGGAAGGAACTGCCGGCGGTGGACAGCAGCGGGCGAAAGACGTAAAAGGCCGCCGCCAGGGAGATCAGAATGCATGTCAGAGCCAGCCAGACCATGGGAACTGAACCTCGAATCTCAAAGGATGCCCTCTGTTTGTGTGGTGGCGCGGCTCCGAAACAGGGGATCAGTCGAAATTCTTCAACTCCTTCTCCATCCGGTTTCGATACTCCTCCGGTATGGCCTCCGGTATGGCTGGAGTCGACGCCGGGAGCGGCCGGCGCCGGGTCCATACCCTGACGACCCGATAGAGCACCAGCACCCCCACCAGAAGAGCCACCACCGGCAGGGTCCAAGCCACCAGGTCGAAGCCCTCGCCGGTGGGCGCCGATAGAATAACGCCACCGTACTTGGCCACGAAGTCGTCGACGATCTGCTCTTCCGTCATCCCCGCCTGAAGCTTCTGGTCGATCTCGCTTCTCAGCGGGTTGGCGGAACCGCAATGCAGCATGCCACAGCCCGAGAGCTGGTGGTTGCAGCTACATTGACAGACAAAGTTCTCGGAGACCTTCTTGACCTCGGGCGAAAAGATCTGCGCGGCGACCGGTGAGGGAAGCAGGATTCCCAATAGCAGAATCAGGGCCGAAAGCCGGCGCCGGACCCGGGCGGAACCGTGGGCGTGGATTGAAACCGCAAGCGGTTCGTACGGCGCCCCAAGGCCTGTCCTAGACTTTGGCATAAGACCTGGCCTCGACTTTCAGCGGAACCTTCTGGGCAGCCCGTTCGTGCTGGTTGGGGATCAGGCAGATCACCGTCCCCAGGATGAAGACGGCTCCTCCGATCCAGATCCAGGCCACCAGCGGCTTGATGTAGGCGTGGATGATGAATCTGGTCCCGTCCTGGTCGGGGCCGGCAAAGACGACATAAAGGTCTTCCTTGAGCGTCCGGTGGAGGGCCACCTCGGAAGTGGGCTGCTTGCTGGCCTTGTAGAGCCGCTGTTCCGGACTGATCTCGGAGAGGGCCTGGCCCGCCTTCCAGACCTGCATGCGGGCCTTGGCCGAGGAATAGTTGGGGTTGTCGGCGTTCTCGACCTCTTTCATCTCCAGCGTGTAGGCGCCGATTTCCAGCTTGTCCCCCGGAACCATGGCCTGCTGCTGCTCCTGGTCAAAGCCCGCCCCGGCAAATCCCACGAAGAGGAAGACCATGGCCACGTGCACGATGTAGCCCCCATGCCTGCGGGTGTTGCGGAAGGTGAGAATCCAGAGCGACTGCCAGTAGCCCTGACCCTGCCGGCGGCGGGCACGCGCGCCCCGATGGAACTCGGTCAGAATCGTCACCATTACGAAGACGCACAGAATCAGGCAGACGGTCGCATAGAAGTGGCGCATCCCGAAGGCCACAAACAGCAAACCCGCCACCAGCCCGGACGCCAGCGGAATGGTGAAGTTCTTTCTCAGGCTGCGCAGCGAGGTCTTTCTCCAGGCCAGCAAGGGGCCGACGCCGGTCAGGAAGAGCAGGAACAGCCCGATGGGGATGTTGACCTGGTTGAAGAAGGGAGCTCCCACCGTTCTCTTCTCGTTGGTGACCCATTCCGACAGAATCGGAAAGATGGTCCCCCACAACACGGCAAAGGTGGTCGCCAACAGAACCAGGTTGTTGAACAGGAAGCTGCTCTCCCTGGAAACCACCGAGTCCAGCCGGTTCTCGCTCTTGAGCTCTTCCATTCGGGTGAAGAGGAAGTAGAGCGACAGGGCGGTCATCAGGATGAGAAAGCTGGAGAAGAATGGGCCGATCGGTGACTGGGCAAAAGAGTGGACCGAGGAAACGATCCCGCTGCGAGTCAGAAACGTGCCGAGAATGCACAGCAGGAAGGTGGCCAGGATCAGGACCATGTTCCAGACCTTCATCATCCCCTTGCGCTCCTGCATGATGACCGAGTGCAGGAAGGCCGTCCCGGTCAACCAGGGCATCAGGGAGGCGTTTTCCACCGGGTCCCACCCCCAGTAGCCGCCCCAGCCCAACACCACGTAAGCCCACATGGCGCCCAGCAGGATCCCCGTTCCCAGGAACAGCCAGGGGACCATCATCCATCGCCTGGTCGTGCGGATCCATTCCTCGTCGAGTTCCCGGGTGATCAGGGCGGCGATGGCGAAAGCGAAGGGGATGGTGAATCCGACGTAGCCCACGTAGAGGATGGGCGGGTGGATCACCATGGCCCAGTATTGAAGCAGGGGGTTGAGTCCCTGGCCGTCGGGGGGAGCCCAGGGCACCGGCGCTTCCCCTCCCTGCGACACGCCGATGGCGTCGAAGGGGTTGGCGACGAAGTTGTTGACCAGCAGGAAGAAGGTGGTCACCATGGCCACCACCCCCACCACCCAGGGCATCAGGACGGGATTTCTCTTGCGATGGACCAGCACGGTCACCATGGAGAAGAGGGTCAGAATCCAGCACCAGAAGAGCAGAGACCCTTCCTGTCCTCCCCACAGCGCCCCGACCTTGTAGTACCAGGGCATGGCCTGGTTGCTGGAAGAAGCCACGTACTGAAGCTGGAAGTTGCTGGTGACGAGCTGATACCAGAGGCTCATCACGGCGACCGTTACCAGGGCGGTGACGGCGACGGCAGCTCTCTCTCCGGTGACCGCCAGGCGCCGGTGCCCGAACTTCCCTGCCAGCAGCGAGGCGACCAGCGCATAACAGGACAGACCGAAGGCCAGCAGCATGGTGAACTGTCCGACATCGGTCAAAAAGACTTGCATGGAGTGATTTCTATAGGGGTATCGTGCTGAATCGACCCGAGGATAAGCGCCGGAAGGAACAACTCTCGGCGTTGCACTGTCCGGTCCGCGCCGGCAGGGTCACTGGTTTTGACCGGCGGCCTGCTTGAGGGCTTCCTGGCTGTAGGTGGCCTCGTACTTGGAAGCGCACTTGGCCTGAACCACCGTCGACTGAAACTCTCCGCCGGGCATGAGCTTGCCTTCAGCCATGGCCTCAGCGTCGTCCTTGAAGGTGTCCGGCAGCAGGTCCTTCCCGACGTAGCGAATATTCAGGCTGTGTCCCTCTTGTTCCAGGGTGAACCGCACTCCTTCGTCCGCCTTCAGGATGCTCCCGGGAACGACGTTGCCGGCGACCCGGATCCGGCGGCCGTAGGCTTCGTCCCCCATGGCCTGCAATTCGCCGACGGTCTTGTAGTAGGCCACGCTTTCGTCGAAGCTGCTGAACCCCAGCCAGGCAAC
>JAPOZE010000431.1 GCA_026706225.1 Acidobacteriota bacterium | reverse complement strand
TCCAGCACTGTCTCATCTGGCCGCTCACGCACCTGCTCTGCTGGACCCGGGTGAGCGGACGAAGGCACTGGCGCGGACTTCGGGAACCCGTGCTGGTGATCGCCAACCATGTGACGTTCTTCGATCCGGCGCTGATCCTGGCCCGGATGCCCTGGCGCTACCGGAACCGGCTGGCCATCGCCATGATCGGCGAAAGGCTGAGGGACTTCCGCTACCCGCCGCCCGGGCGCGGCCTGGCCCGCTTCACCGACTACCTGGCCTATGGGTCGACGGCCGGCGGGTTCAACGCCTTTTCTCTGCCCAGGCAAACCGGCTTCCGCCGCAGCTTCGATTACGCCGGGGAGGCAATGGATCGCGGCTACAGCGTATTGGTGTTTCCGGAGGGAGCACGCACCACGGATGGCGAAATGGCGCCCTTCCAGGCCGGAATAGGACTGCTGGCGGCCGGACTGGGGGCCCCGGTCGTCCCCGCCAGGATCGAAGGCTTGTATGCACTCAAAGGGAAGAGATTCGGAGGGATTCGCTGGCCCTTCACTCGGCCCGGTCGGGTTTCGGTGACCTTCGGTCCCCCGCTACGGCCCTCGCCTTCGGACTCTCCCCAGGATCTGACCCGGGAGTTGGAGGAACGCGTCAGAGGATTGAGTTGTCGGAAGGCCTGACCTGAAACGGAGATTACAATTTGCCGGCAATGGCCTCGGCCATCTCGAGGGTGGTGCTGGCGCCTCCCATGTCGTAGGTCCGAACCCGGCCTTCCCGGATCACCTCTCCCACGGCCGCTTCCAACCGTTGGCTACTGCGATCCTCCGACAGGTAGTCCAGCATCATTTTGGCCGCCAGGATGGTGGCGATGGGGTTGACCTTGGACTGTCCCACGTACTTGGGGGCCGAGCCGTGGGTCGGCTCGAAGACGGCCAGCCGATCGCCGATGTTGCCGGAGCAGGCGAACCCCAGTCCACCCACCATCTGGGCGCACAGGTCCGAGACGATGTCCCCAAACAGGTTGGGCGCGACCAGGACGTCGTAGTCGAGGGGGTTCTTGAGCAGCCACATGGCCATGGCGTCCACGTTGGCGTGGTCCCAGGGGATGTCGGGGTAGTCGGCGGCGATGCGCCCGGCAGCCTCCAGGAAGAGCCCGTCGGTAGCCCGCACCACGTTGGCCTTGTGCACCACCGTCACCCGCTTGCGACGGTGGTCCCGGGCAAACTGGAAGGCCGCCCGGATGATGCGCTCCGAGCCCTTGCGGGAATTGATCTTGCAGGAGATGGCCCACTGGTCCGGAGCCAGCCCCTTGAAGGGAGCAAAGGAGGGCGAGAGGTCCTCCAGCAGGCGGGACATTCTCTCCGGAACCGGGTGAAACTCCACCCCGGCATAGAGGTCCTCGGTATTCTCGCGGAAGATGACCAGGTCAATCCCTGCTCGAGTGTTGAGGGGATTGCCGTCAAAGGCCCGGCAGGGACGCAGACAGACGTAGAGATCGAAGAGCTGGCGCAGGCGCACGATGGGGGAGCGATAGACCAATCCCTTGTCGCGGAGCTCCGGAGCCAACTCCCGCCCGGCTTCTCGGGCCGGCTTGGAGGTGATGGCTCCGAACAGGGCGGCATCCACCTGTTTCAACAGTTCTATGGTGCGGCCGGGAAGCGGGTCGCCTTCCCGGCGCCAGAACTCCCAGCCGATGTCGCCCGGGAGATAGTCCGCATCCAGCCCCAGGCGATCCAGCACGATCCGGGAGGCTTCCAGCACTTCTCCACCCACCCCGTCTCCCGGCAACCAGGCGATCTTGTACTTGGGCATTCAGGCTCCCTAATACTATAATATTAGTAGATTACTGGCGGCTAACTGAACGGCCAGTGCTTGAACTGCATGACGACAGAAGCGATTTCGGCATGTAATACTATGGATATAGTTTTAATAGTTCCGAAACTCCCCGTCCGACGGGACGGCCGGCCATTACTATCTACTAGAACTATAGTACACTCCCGATGTCCCCCGCAGCGGGGAGGCGTGGCCTCCCGTTACGGTGTTCCGGCCACCGCCGTCGGCCTTCCCCTTCAACCCACAAACCGCTCAATGCCCACCTTGTCCAGGGGAATGCGGGGCTTCCGGCCCATGACCAGGTCCACCAGCACTTGCGCGGTGGCCGGCGCCTGCATGATGCCGGAGCTGGAATGGCCCGCGGCCCACAGGAAGCCGCCCGCGGCTCGTGGGTCCGCACCGATGATGGGCAAGGTGTCGGGACTGGCCGGCCGCAGGCCGGTCCAGATGTCCAGCATGGCCTGCTCCATGATCCCCGGAAGAACCGTGCTCACCACCCCGGCCAGGTAGTTCAACCCCTCCGGCGTGATCCGCCTGCGGAACCCGATCTCCTCATGAGTGGCCCCCACCACCACCCGCCCGTCGGGCCTGGGGGTGATGTAGCCGTAGCGGCCCCAGCGGTGGAGCGTGTGGCGCAGGCCGAGCGCGGGCCCCTCCAGCGACATGATCTGTCCGTGATCGGGCGTGATGGGAGCCGTGAGCCTCGGGTCCAGCATGCCGGCCCAGGCGCCGGCGGCGTTGATCACCCAGCCCGCGCCCAGCCGCTCCTGGCCGGACCGCACTCCGGTCACCCTGCCGCCCTCCCAGGTCAGGGCGGTCACCGGCCAGCCCGGGCGCATCTCCACGCCCTTCAGGCGGGCCGCCTTGGCGATGGTGGCCGTGTAGTTGCGGGCGTCCAGGAACCGGCCCTCGGGGTGCAGGATCACCGCCTCCAGGTTCTCCGGGAGCGCCGGCTCCCGGCGGCGAGCCTCCGACCGGTCCAGGATTTCCAGCGGCACGCCCGCCGCGGCCTCCCGTTCGGCGTCGGCGGCAGCCTCGGCGGCCTCCCCGGAACTCATGGCCAAGGTCATGCTCCCCCGGCCCCCGTAGCCCATCCGACGCCCCGTTTCCTGGAACAGCGCCCCGTCGAGCTCATCGTAGAGCTGCCTGGAGAGAAGCGTGGCCCGGCGGAACCAGGGATCCCCCTGGGGATGAGTGGAGGGGCCGATGATGCCGGCCGAGGCCCAGGAGGCTTCCCGGGCCACCGGCCCCCTGTCCACCAGCGCCGCCCGGAGCCCTTCCGACCTCAGGTAGTAGGCGGCGCTGCAGCCGATAGCGCCCCCGCCGATGATCACCACGTCGGGCTGCCTGGCCATGGTTCCGGTCCCTTTGCCAGTCGGGGTCCGGCCGGCATAAACCGGCTTCTTCCCCGGCGATTCTCTGTTAGAATGGCTGTCCTTTGCGGCCCAGACAGACCTTCATGGTTGCCGGCAGCCGGACAGGATTGCGTTGCGGGCGACGGCCTGGCGTTCCCGAGGGCGCCGGCCACGCCGGCTGGACCGTGTCCGGGCAGCCGGCCGCAGACTGATCCGCTTGCAGCCGCTCCGGCAAACAGAGTGAGTCAAGCACGAAAGCCAATTCCAATGCAAGCCGGCAAACCCATTAATTCAACCAGGAGGATGCATGCCCGACAGGAAAGATTCCACTCCCAACGTTTCGCGCCGCCGGTTCATGCGAACCACCGTCCTGGCAGGCACGGCCCTGGGCCTTAATTCCGCGGCGCCCGGGTCCGCCGCGGCGTCCGCAGCCGCCACGCCCCTGAAGAAGGCCCGGAGGCCCGGAAAGTCCTTCACCGGAAAGCGGCCGGAAGACTATCGCGTGGTCTTGCAGGACATCGGAGACCCGCTGCTGCGCATGCCCTGGCCCCCCAGTCCCGAGGGCCTGGTGGAGGGCTCCATCGGGGCGCTCAGGGACTCGTCCGTCAGCATGTACGCCTTCGGCATCAACCACGCCGGCGGCACCACCCACTGCTCCAAGCTCTACCCCATCATCGGTGAAGAACAGCCGGTTCTGAAGAGCGGCAACACGCTGCGGATGATGCAAGCCGTCCAGCGGCTGTGCGAGTCGGGGCACGACCCCCTGACCCTCATGTGCGACGGCGGGCACCAGGCCGGCCTGGACGTGTTCCTGCGCCTTCGCATGAACGACCACCACGATCGCTGGGGCGACCGAATCGGCCTGGACAAGCCCTCCCGGCTCCCCAAGGACCATCCGGCAGAACCCTATTTCTACACGCCCAAGTGGAAGCGGGAGCACCCCGAGTGGTTGATCGGCGATCGCCACGCCTCCCATCCCGACACCAGCTTCGAGTACATGCAGGCCAGCGCCGGCAACTACGCCATCGGCCCCTATCGGGACCTCATCTTCAACCTGGCTGCCGAGACCCTCACCCAATACGATCTGGACGGTTTCGAGCTGGACTTCTTCCGCTCCCCCTTCCTCTTTCCCATCTATGAAGCCTACGTGCAGCGCCACGTGATGACCGAGCTGATCCGCCGCATCCGCCGGGTCGCCGACGAGCAGGCGGCCAAGCGCGGCCGCCCCATCTTCCTTTCCGCCCGGGTCCCGGCCACCGTGGACCTCTGCCTGCGCATCGGGATCGATCTGCCGGTCTGGTTCGAGGAGGGGTTGCTGGACATGGTGGTGGTCAGCAACGGACTCTCCCCCTTCAGCACCCCCTGGAAGGAGCTGTCCCAGTTGGGCGCCAAGCACGGCATTCCCGCTCTGGCCTGCTTCACCCACGCCCGGCCCACCCGGGAAGGCCGCGAATCGCTGCGGGCCGCCACCCACCGCGCCTTCTCCTCGGGCATCACCGGCATCCAGTTCTGGAACTACTTCTACCGCATGCCCCACTATCACCGGCCCGGAGAAAATTCCCTGGACCTGAGCTTCACCCACGACCTGGTCGACCCCGACCTGGTGGCCAACGGTCCCAAGAAATACCTGCTGGACGGCAGCCCTCACACCGGGAGCATCTTGACCGGAACGTTCGGCCACGCCGAGTGGCCCGGACAAACCCCCATGATGATCGGGCTCTCCACCGACGGCATCGGCCACAAGGTCGCCTTCGACATCGCCGACGACCTCAGCCGGTCCAAGCCCAAGGGGGCTCCGCGGGCCTGGGTGCGAATCGTGGATCTCGGTCCCGAGGACCGGTTGGAATTCGCCTGGAACGGCAAGCCCATTCAACCCGATCCCAAGGCCTTTGCCGGAATCACCCTGAAGGACAGCCACGAGTTCGAGTTCGAGCTGGATCCCGGCGAGGTCCGTCGCGGCGAGAACCACCTGGAGATCAAGCTGCTGGAGCGGCACGCCCGGCTGGAACCCTTCGTCACCCTGGTGGACGGGCGATTGAGCATTCCCGAATTGAAGGGCGCCTGACGAAGGACACTCGTCCATGGAGAGCCGCCACCGTCAACTCCTGCTGGCTCTGCTGCTGATTGGCCTGGCAGCCTTCTGCCATCGCAAGGAAGCGCCGCCGGACCCCAATCCGGCCGGAGCCCCCAGCGCCCTGCAGGACCTCTACGCCATCTTCAGCCATGAGATCAGACCCGAGGCGGTCGGCAACGTCTACCAGGCGGTGGGCAATCGCTTCCAGCTCGAGGGAGAGCTCTACGCCGCCGTCCTGAAGGCCCTCAACGCCTACGACATCCTCCAGGAGACCACCCGCCTGCCCCAAGCCGACCGGGAACGGCTGTTGCCCAAAAGCCACCAGGAAGCCCGGGAGGCCTTTGCCGCCCTGGAAGAATCCCTGGACTGGCCGCGCATTCGGGTGGAGGTGGGCGCACAGGACTTTGAGCTCGAGAGTCTTCCCCAACTCGACCTCTACCGGGAAATCCCACAGCCGCTTCTGCTCACGCTTCACAACGCCACCTCCAAAACCAGAGTGCTCTCCCTCCGGAGTTCCGGTCTGAGGCTGGAGGCGGACAGGCTGGAGCTGGCTCCCTCGGCCACCCGCCATCTGCTGGCCCGGATCGACTCCTCCGAGACCGGGGAGGGCGCGGCCTGTCTTTCGGTGACGTCCGAAGGAATGAGCGCAACCTGGCGACTCCCCTTCCGGGTCGCCGAATCCAGCCTGCTGGAAGGGCGGCTGGTGGAGTCGGAGGGCGGCGCCCCCACCATCGCACGGATTCGAGTGACCGACGCCGAAGGGCGCCACCGAGCGCTGCTGGAGGCGCGCTACGGCCTGGTTCTGCGTCCGCGGAGAGACCCCGCCCGCTGGAGCTACGCCTCCGGAAACTTCCGCCTGCGCGCTCCGGCCGGCAAGATCCGGATCTCCATCCGCCGAGGCATGGAATATCTGCCCATCGACGAGGAATTCGAGCTGGAGGCCGGCCGGAC
>JAPOZE010000611.1 GCA_026706225.1 Acidobacteriota bacterium | reverse complement strand
TATTCGGCTGGTTCGGCGCCCAGTCCACGGTGCAGGGAGGCACCTACGCGGCCGGACTGGCCTTTTCGGCTCCTCCCATCCCCATGGTCTGGGGCCAGGAATTCACCCGCCGTCTGGCCACGGCGGGCGCAGGGCTGGTGGGCCTGGTGGGGAGCTTCGTGGGGCTGGACCGGTTCGTGAACTGGTATGTCCAGTTTCTGGGCTGGGTGGTGGCTCCCATCGCCATGACGGTGATCCTGGACTACTGGGCCTTTCCGGAAAGGCGGAAACGCTACCAGAGCGCCAGGGGAGCGGACATGAACCTCAATCCCGCCGCCTACGTGGCCTGGCTGGTGGGTTTCCTGGTGGGGTTCTATGTCGGACAGAACCAGCTTTTCAGCGGCCTGCTCAGTTCCATGGCGGCTTCGGGCTTGGTCTACTACGTTTGGATGAAGGGTTCGCTGGCCCGGGGGATGACGCCCGAGCAACAGATGGGCCTGGCGCCTGTGAAGGGTTGAGACAATGGTGACGGCTCTGGATTGGTTCATGGTGGCGCTGGAGATTGCGATCCTGCTGTGGGCAATTCGCCTGGTGTGGAAGGCCGAGCAGGAGGAACCGACCGAAAGCATCATCCCGGCCACCGACAAGGACGTTGAACTGGTGGAGTAGGCGACGGGCCGTTGGAGGCTCCGCGGAGGCCTGAATGCGCATAGGCATTCTGGGCGGGACCGGGCCCGAGGGCAGGGGCTTGGCGTTGCGCCTGAGTCAGGCGGGAAACCCGGTGATCATCGGTTCCCGCAAACCGGATCAGGCGGCCCTGAAGGCCGAGGAGCTGCAGATTCGTTTGAAGGAGGAGGGCGGCTCGGCAGCCGACATCTCCGGCCTGGAGAATGCAGGGGTTGTCGAGGCCTGCGAGACCGTTTTCATCGCGGCGCCGTTCGAGCACGCCGCCGCCCTGTTGGCCAGCTGTCGCGGCCATTTCCGCCAGGGACAGATCGTCGTGGACGTGACCGTTCCCCTGCAGTTTCGGGCCAAGCGCCTGCAACTGAGGGAATTGCCCGAGCCTTCCGCCAGTGAGCACCTGGCCGGGGCCTTGCCGGAGGGTGTTCCCCTGGTGGGAGCCTTCAAGACCATTCCGGCCCACCTTCTGGAAGATCTGAGCCAACGGCTCGATTGTCACGTCTTTGTCTGCGGAGATTCCCCCGAGGCTCGGGGGCGAATCATCCAGATTGCCTCCGGGATCGAAGGGCTGTCGCCGCTGGACGTGGGGCCGCTGAGGCAGGCCGCGACCCTGGAGCGCATGACGCTGCTGGCGATTCAGATCAACAAGCGGCACCGGGTGCACCACTCCCGTTTTCGCGTGGTCGGTCTCTAAGCCGCAACCCCGCCAACCTCAACACCCCTCGCCGCCCGGCTGTGTCGGCCTGGTCTACCGAGACTGACCCCGCCGGACAATCCCGCTAGAATGGTGTGCAGGTCGGAGATCCGGACAGCAGTGTCGATCGGGCTTCGACCGGAGGGGAGGGAACAGCGTGAGTTCCCAAGGCGTGGTGGTGCTGGCCGGCGGCGTGGGAGCCTCGAGGTTCCTGGTGGGGCTCAGCCGGGTCATCCCGCCCGAGCGGATCACCATAGTCGGCAACACCGGGGACGATTTCAAGGTGTGTGGGCTTCGGATCTGCCCCGACCTGGACACCGTCACCTACACTCTCGCGGAGAAGGTGAATCCCTCCACGGGCTGGGGCGTCGCCGGGGATGGCTTCGACTGCCTGGAGTGGCTGCAAGCCTATGGCGCTCCGAGCTGGTTTCAGTTGGGGGACCGGGACCTGGCCACCCATCTCTGGCGGACCCACCTGCTGGAGCAGGGGTTGGGCCTGGCAGAGGTCACCGCCAGAATCGGCCGCACCTGGGGGTTGCGCAGCCTGCTCCTGCCGATGACCGAATCCTATGCGCCCACTCGGGTCCTGACCGACCAGGGAGATCTCCACCTGCAGGAATACTTGGTGCGGGAACAGTGCCGTCCCCGGGTGCTCCAGGTGAGCTACCGGCAGGTGGAGCAGAGCCGCCTGTCCCCGGGGCTCGCGGAAAAGGTGGCCGGGTCCTGCCGGATCGTGATTGCTCCCAGCAATCCCCTGATCAGCATCGGACCCATCCTGGCGGTTCCCGGCATGAAGGAACTCCTGCGGGACTCCGGTCTGCCGGTCACCGCCGTCAGTCCGCTGGTGGGGGGCAGGGCGCTGAAAGGACCCGCGGCCAAGATGCTGAAGGAACTGGGTCATCCGGCCTCGGCCCTGGGCGTTGCCCGCCTGCTGCAGGGGGTTGTCAATCAGTTCGTGATCGACACTCGGGACCAGGCCCTGAAGAAAGATATCGAGGGCCTGGGAATGCAAGTCAGGGTCACCAACACCATCATGGCCTGCTTGGCCGACAAGGTGGCCCTGGCGCAAGCAGTCATGGGGCCGTGGTGACGGTCGTCCTTCTTCCCGTCAAGGATCCGGAGCGATCCAAGCAACGCCTGGCCGGGCTGCTCTCTCCCGGGGAGCGGACTCAACTGGTCTGGGCCATGCTGGAAGACGTCTGCGCGGCCGTTCGCGGATGCCGTCTTGCCGATCGTGTCGTGGTGGTGGCCCGCGACCCGGAAGTGGCCGCCTATGCGGTTGGGAACGGTTGGGAAGTGTTTCGGGAAACCGGGCAGGTTTCCGAGAGCCGTTCCGTGGACTGGGCTTCGAGGCTGCTGCAAGAGCAGGGAGCCGAAGCGGTGCTCCGGCTGCCTGTGGACGTTCCACTGGTGCAAGCCGGCGACCTGGATGCCCTCCTCGATCCGGCCGCCCGAGGACCCGAGGCCGTGCTGGTGCCCTCCCAGGATGGGCTGGGAACCAACGCCCTGCTGCGCTCGCCGCCCCTGATGTTCCCCTCCAGGTTCGGCGCCGACAGTCTGCAAAAACACCTCCGGGAAGCGCGCCTCCGGGAGGGCCGGGTGCTGGTCAGGAGGATGCCAAGGCTGGCTTTGGATCTCGACCTGGCGTCAGACCTGCTGCGATTCCACGGGTTGGGGAAGGGAACCGCCACCCATGCCCTGCTCCAAAGGCTGGCAGTGGGAGAAAGGCTGGCGGGTTTGAAACGAGGCGCCCATGCAGGTTCCTGAGTACAGGGTCATCGGAATTCCCGGTTTGCCGGAAATCCGGCAGGGGAGCGGACTGGGCGGGCTCATCTGCGGGGCCGTTCGGGGCGCCTCCCTGGAAGTGCTGGAAGGAGACATCTTTGTGGTCACCCAGAAAGTCGTCTCCAAGGATGAGGGCAGAACGGTCCGGCTGGAGTCGGTAAAGCCTTCCCGCCTGGCTCGTAGCTGGGCGGGCGAGCTGGACAAGGACCCGGCCCTGGTCGAGATCATCCTGAGCCAGTCCCGCCGCATCGTCAGGATGGACCGCGGCCGGCTGATCGTGGAGACCCACCACGGCTTGGTTTGCGCCAACGCCGGAGTGGACCAGTCCAACACGGCTGCCGGCGAGGTCACCCTCCTGCCGGAGGATCCCGACGCCTCGGCCCGCCGCCTTCGGAACTGCCTGGAGCAGAGCTTTGGGACCCGCCTGGCCGTGATCGTTTCCGACACCTTCGGCCGGCCTTGGCGTGAGGGGCTGGTGAACGTCGCTATCGGGGTTGCCGGCCTGGCCCCTTTGATGGACTACCGGGGTGGGCTCGACAGCGCCGGCCGTCCGCTGGAGGCCACCGCCATGGCCTGGGCCGACGAACTGGCCGGGGCAGCCGAGCCGGTCATGGGGAAGACCCGAGGCATTCCGGCGGCCATCGTCCGTGGGCTGACCTACCCGGCAACCGAGGGCTCGGCTCGTTCGTTGATTCGGACGCCGGACAAGGATCTCTTTCGGTAGCGGAGCCTATCACGATTATCCTGTCGCGACGCTGGATGCAGCATGACAACCGGCCTGTCCTCTGTCGCTTTACCGGCTCCTGATCCACTCGAGGAGCGCCTCGTCGATCCGTGTCTGCCAGCCCTTACCTCCTGCACGGAAGTGATCGATCACATCCTGTGATAGCCGGATGGTGGTCGATACTTTCGGCTTGGCAACCGGCGGGCGACCCCGCCGAACAGCCACCTTGGCAAACTTCTCCGGCCAGCCATCCCTCGACAGGTCGGGTGCGGTATCCGGGTCAAAATCTTTCGCCATAGAGTCTTTGCTCTCGATCATTTGCCTTTTATGTTACTACAATAAATCGGAGTGTCAACCACGCGACCCCCCTGCTGGTGAGGATTGCTGGCTGGACACAGGTCTTGAAACGTCTTCGGCCGATCCCATATTCGAATTGACACTGTGACGGGGCGGGCGTACGATGTCCTTAACTGCGTTCACCTTAGAAGCCTCTTATGAAGCAGCTCGGACACATACTCGCATGCGTGCTGTTGACAGCCTTGATGCTGTCGGCGCAGGAGCAACGTGAGCCGCGTGAGGCTCGTCCCGAGGTCCTCAGCCCGGAGAAGTTTTCCGAAGCTCATGGTTCCCTGTTCAACCGTCCCAAGTCGAACGAAGCGGCGGAGTTGACGGATCGGCTGCTCGGGTCCGAACCGGACTTGGAGCCGGGCACCGTAGAGCGGCGGAACTTCATTGACGATCACATCTTCGGCAAGATGGAGCGGGATGGCGTGCCGCACGCGCGGCCGGCGTCGGACCTCGAGTTTCTGCGGCGCGTGACGCTCGACCTGACGGGGCGCATCCCGACTCGGACGGAAGTGCGCGCCTTCCTGGCGGACAAGGATCCGGACAAACGAGACAAGCTGATCGACCCGTTGCTCGACAGCGACGAGTACGTCGAGAAGTGGGCCTACCACTTCATGGACCTGTTCCGCGCCAACGGCAAGATGGGACGCGGGCAGAACCTCTTCCACTATTGGATGAAGCAGAACCTGCGCGCCGACAGGCCCTACGACCAGGTTGCCTACGACATCATCTCGGCATCGGCCAAGAGCAACCACGTGGTGGCTGCGTCGAACGTGATCGCGCGGGAGCACATCCAGGGGGCTCCGCAGCCCAAGGACGGCGACGACCTTGGCATGGTGCATCAGCTCGATACCCACGATGAGCTGGCGATTCACTACGCCAAGATCTTCATGGGACTGAACCTGTCCTGCATTTCCTGCCACGACGGGCAAGGACACCTCGAGGAGGTGAACGCCTGGCTGAGCACCAAGAGTCGGGCGGAGTTCTTCCAACTGGCTGCTTTCCTGGGCCGTACGCGGTATCAGATGTATTTCGAGAACGGCCAGCCGCAGTCAGGGGAGTTTCTACTGGATGACGGCAATCCCGGCTACGATACCGAGGGCGAGAGCATGGTTCGCGTCGCTCGGCTGGGCGGGCCGGATAATCCGGTGTTCCTGTTGAGCGGCGAAGAGCCGGGGCCCGGCGAGGAACCGCGCGAGGCGCTGGGACGGATGTTGACCGCGCATCCGCAGTTCGCTCGCGGCACGGTGAACCGCTTCTGGGCGAAGTTGATGGGCTTCGGGATCGTCGAGCCGTTCGACGAGTTTGACTTGTTGCGACAGGACCCGGACAACCTGCCCGAAGGCTGGGAGTTGCAGCCGTCGCACCCCGAGTTGCTGGACGAGTTGGCCCGGAGTTTTCGCGAGAGCGACTACAGCATCAAGGAGTTGATGCGAACCATCACCAGGTCGAGCGCCTATCGGTTGTCGGCGCGGTTCCAGGGGGAATGGAATGATTCCTTCGCGCCGTACTTCGCACGCAAGTTCGTCCGGCGGCTGGGTGCCGAGGAGTTGCACGACGCGATTGCGCTGGCTACGGACCGCCCCGGGGACTTCAAGTTCGGGGATAGCAAAGTAGGCCTGACATTGAAGCTGGCCGGGCCTCCGGGCGCCCGCGATGTGCGGACGTTCCTGCGGACTTTTGGTCAGTCGGACCGCAATACGCCGCCTCGGGAAGTTCCCGGCTCACTGCTGCATCCGTTGGCCCTGATGCAGTCACCGGTGGTGACGGATCGGGTCATGGCCAAGGAAGACAGCCGCCTGAAGAAGCTGCTCGACAGCTACGACAACGATCGCGTGGTTGACGAGATGTTCCTGGGGACGCTTTCGCGTCCGCCGTCGAGCGAGGAGAAAATGGTTGCTCTGGCGGCCTTGAACAGGGACCGCGTCATGGGGGCGGAAAACTTGCAGTGGGCGCTGATCAATAGCGTGGAGTTCTTCTTCAAT
>JAPOZE010000093.1 GCA_026706225.1 Acidobacteriota bacterium | reverse complement strand
AAGCGCGATGCCACAAATTGGTTCACGAGATCTCAAAGCTGGACCGGTTCCGGCGATGGGACCCGGAGGCGACGCCATGAGCGTCTTTCAATTGTTGGGGTTACGACCGGGGTTGGTCGGCCGAAGCTAACTGTCCGGATTGCTGATCGCATTGGGGCTGGGAATCGAAGTGGTCACTCTCTACTGGAACCACCCGGTTTCGTTCTTCCTGTTCCTGTGCCTCGGGAGTCTGTTGGTAGGCGCTGGCATGCTTCTCTACTTGTGGTCCCTTGTGAGGCGGGGTAAGTGATCGTGCTGCAAGAGGGCCAAATGGATCCGAGACAACTTCATCGGGAGGAGATAATGGGAATCATCACCTGTCCAGAGTGTGGCGGTGACGTAGAAGAAGCAGTGAATGACGCTCTTGATAGAGTAGCTGTGGGGACCGATACTCGCGTAATTGTCGTTGTGTGCCCTTTTTGCAAGAGTCCTATTGGTGTAGCAGACGCGAGAGGGTGGAAGCTCAAAAATAAGCTCCCACTACACGACAAAATCAAGGAGATAGTGAGGCTAGCTGGACAAGGGGACAGTCGCATCTCAGTGGGTGACCAAAAAATCATACAGTACGCGGTCTGTGACTTCGTGAAGAATTACTTGCAGCCTCGCCAAAACCCAGAGGCTCCCACAGTCAGAGCCCTGTCAGCCCGCATAGAAACAGCAATCAAATTGTGGGGTGATTTTAGGGGTCCACACTTGCTCGTGACTGAGGATTGCATGAAGCATTTGTGCCGACACTTGTCTGGGTGGATAAATGCCAACTACGAGGAGAAAATATGAAAGTTGAACTCGTGCTTGGGCAGGAAGTCCATCAACTGGGAGAACACCATTTGTCCCGTGTACATCAGCCACTCCTTTCCACATTACCCCGGAGAAAGTATGGCCGACATCTGGAAGCGGGTTGAAGTCAAAAACGCTCATTACTACTCGTAAACTGTTGGACTTAAACCTGTTACACTAAAGTCGCGAAAGCTTAACCGGACAGTACTGCCTCGGGACAGGAAATTTCAACTGATCTATCCCCCAGGCGTCAGCGCGGGATCGTGAGTTGAGCCACGATGCGGGCTAGATTCCACTGCAAATGAACCTGACACTTGTCTACGACTGGGTTATTGCACCCGCTTTAGCAAACGCTGCAAGGCTTCCTTCACCTGTTGGGGGGTAATGCTCAGAATACACTGGGGTTCGCCGTACACATGACAGCGGTAGCCGGGGCAGGGATTGCAATCGAAGGGGTTCTGCACGATTTCATGGACGGCTTGCCAGGGGCGCCACAGGTTTGAATCGGAGGAGCCGAACAGCACCAGCACGGGGACTCCCAGGGCCGCCGCCATGTGGGTGGGTCCGCTGTCGTTCCCCACGAACAGACTGGCCTGATCCAAGACTCCGGTCAATTCGGAGATCGTCAGGCCCCAAACCGTAGCAGGCCGCTTCCGGCAGAGGCCGGCCACCCTCCTGATCTTGGGTTTCTCCTCCTGGGTGCCAACCAGCAATGTGGCATAGCCGTGCTCCTGCAGGAAATCGGAGATCTCGGCAAATCCGGCATCGGTCCACTCCTTGGTATGGAAGCGGGAGCTGGGCTGAATGACGCACACGGGCCGGGAGGGCGGGCGCCCGGCATCCCGCAGACGGGCCTCCAGGACGGACCGGAGGCCCGGGTCTGGGAAGAGGCGAGCCAGAGGATCGGGCCCCTCCTCCAGCCCCAGTCGATAGAGCCACTCCAATTGGAACCTGGCCGAGTGCCATCGGACCCCGGGCGGTGGCGACGGCAGCTTCGTCCGAACGTTGTAGCAGAAGGCATTGCGATAGCCGTGCAGGCCGATACGATAGCGGGCCCCGCTCAGGCCTGTGAGCCAGGCGCTGGTGGCGCCACCGTGCAGATTGATGCAGCAGTCGAAGCGATTTCGCCGGATCTGCCGGAGCGTCTGCCAGCGAGCCCTGGCGGTGGACCGCTGTTGGGTCCCGCGGACCTGCAGGGGGAACACCGATTCCAGATCCGGATTGCCATGCAGAGCTTCATCAAAGGGTTCTTCCACCAGCGCCGAGAGCCGCAGGTCGGGCCTCCAGGCCTTGAGGGCGGCGTAGAGAGGGGTCGACAGAACCGTGTCGCCCAGAGAACGAAGGCGGATGAACAGAATCCTGGAGCCGGAAGGAAGGGTCGCCAACAATCCTTCTGGTGATCTCATTTCCAATCCCTTGGGTCTTTCCGGCAGCTTGGCAGTTCTCCCGACTGCCGGTTCCCGCCAAAGACCCTTGGCCGAGGAGTTCGGGGGACTCCGCCGATCGTGTCGGTGTGCAGCCTGTAGCCGGTCCCGCTCTGCTGATACCCTTTGGAATTGCGCTTGACGCCGAGGTCGCAGACCTGCGGCATCTGCTCCAGGCGAGGAGGGTTATTCCTTGAAGAGGTCAGCATGGGAGCCGGTACGGACCAAGTACAGTTCGTCTCCTCCGACGCGGTAAATCAAAAGCCAGTCCGGCTCGATATGAGCCTCCCGATAACCTTTCCAAGTTCCCCGTAGTGGATGATCGAGATAGTGATCGGATAAAGGTTCCTGCCGGATCAATGACTCCAGCAATACCCGCAGCTTGGTGAGATCTTTGCCTCGCTTGCCGGCTCTTCTTACGTCGCGTTTGAACTGCGTTGATCGAACTGGAGTCAGCATGTCAGACGCCGAGATCCTCGAACAGTTCCTCGGCGCTACCGAAACGTTTTCCCTTGCCCGCGTCCACTTCCTTCATGGCCTTGACCGTGGTGGCATTAGGTACCTGGACGGTAAATGGCAGTCGCTTTTCCTCCGCCACCCGCAGCAACAGCAGACGAATGGCATCGGAAACCGACAAGCCCATGGCTTGCAACGCTTCCGCAGCTTGTGTTTTTGTGCCGCTATCGATTCGAGCGCGAACGACAGTATCGGTACTCATCTGGATACCTCCTATGTGTAGCTCTATTGTAGCTACAATGATTCACCTTGACAAGCCTCTTCGATGACGTCTTCAATGGTGTGATCCTCTTGTAGACTATAGAGAAGCGGCCCCCTTGACCTGCACCGGCTCTGGCCTCTGGACGAGTCGCTGCCTGGTCCGCATTGATGTCCCGGGGGAGCAGGCCGGTCCTCATTGCAGCCGGTGGCAGGATCATCGTGCAACAGCGGCAAACGGTGATAGACTAGCGCCTGCTATCGGGAATTCCTGAAACAGGAGGACGGCGTGGCTACCAAGGCTGAAAAGCACCGCGTTCTGGACTTCATTGACGGCATGCAGGAGGAAATTGTGACGGCCGTCAGTGAGCTGGTCCGGATCCGCAGCATCAATCCGGGTTACCCCGGGACCGACTACGAGGCGGAAATCGGGGGCGAAACCAGAGCCAATCAATACCTGGCCGGACACTACCGGCAGCTCGGAGTGGAAGTCGACCTCTGGGAGGTAGAGCCGAAACGGGCCAATCTGGCCGGTGTCTGGAGGGGAACCGGCGGGGGCAAGTCGCTGCTCTTCAATGGACATATCGATACGGTTCCCACCGGCCTGCCCGAGACCTGGAAGTCGGGAGATCCCCTGAGCGGCAAGGTTGAGGGAGGTCGAATCTACGGCCGGGGCTCCTGCGACATGAAGGGGCCGCTGGTCTCCCAGACGATGGCGGTCAAGGCGATCCAGTCGGTGGGTCTCAGGCTCAAGGGGGACCTGACTCTCTCCGCCACCGCGGGCGAGGAGAACATGGACAGCGCCACCATCGGCGCCGGCGATCTGCCCAAGCGGGGCTATCGGGCCGACGCCGCCGTGGTCTCCGAACCTTCGGCGCCGCCCTACCCCCTGGCAGTGGTGCCGGTCTCTCCGGGCTTGTGGTGGGTCAGCGTGACCGTCGAAGGGAAGGCCAGCCACGCCTCCACCCGCGGAGAGACCTTTCGGGCCGGCGGCCTGGGAGCCGAGGTGGCTGTCAATGCCATCGACAAGGGAGTTTACCTGGTCAACATGATCCGCAAGCTGGAAGACGAATGGGGACTGACCAAGAAACATCCACTCTTCAAGCCCGGCCACTTCACCATGCTGCCGGGCGTCATTACCGGCGCCCCTCACGGCGTTCAGGTACCCTTCTTCATCTCGGATTTCTGCACGATCGAGTATTGCCTGTGGTATCACCCCGAGGATTCTCCCGAGGCGGTCCGGCAGGAGTTCGAGGACTATCTCGGCCACGCCTGCCAGTTGGACGAATGGCTCCGGCGCCATCCTCCCAAGGTGGAGTGGAAGGTCAACTGGCCGGCCTATTCGGTGGACCCCGGCCATGCCATCTGCCAAGCCATGGCCGCTGCCCACGGGGAAGCCGCGCAGGGATCGCGATTCGACGTGCCGGCCCGGTTCGCCGGCTTCTACGCGGTGTGCGACGCCGCCTTTCTCAACTCGCAGGCGATTCCAAGCATTGTCTACGGTCCCGGCAGCATCCTGGTGGCGCACGCTGCCGACGAGTACGTCGAGATCGACGAGCTGATGGTGGCCACCAAGGCTTATGCCTTGCTGGCCATGGATTGGTGTGGAGTGGGCGGGTAGAACTGCCGGCGCTGTCCGGTGTTTTGCGCGCAGCGCGGCCCAGGGGAGCGAGAATGAGCAACGATCCCATCGTTTATCCCTATATCCCCAACTCGGTTCCCGAGATCAAGGCGCGGATGCTGGAGGAGATCGGCGCAGCCGGCATGGAGGAGCTCTATGCCGAGATCCCGAGCCACTTGCGGTTCAAGGGACCCCTGAATCTGCCCGAACCCATTCTGGACGAAGCTTCGATCAAGAGGCACGTGGAGCAGTTGCTGCGGAAGAACCGGAACTGTTCGGAGCACCTCAGTTTCCTGGGAGCCGGCTGTGCTCGGCACTACGTTCCGGCGGTTTGCGACGAGATCAACAACCGCGCCGAATTCCTCACGGCTTACGTGGGGGAGTCCTATGCCGATCACGGCAAGTGGCAGGCTTTCTTCGAGTACGCCAGCCTGATGGGAGACCTGCTGGAGATGGATGTCCTGAGCTGTCCCCTCTACGACGGACCTCAGGCCGCCGCCACCTCCCTGCGCATGGCCTCCCGCATCACCGGGCGTCCCCAGGTTCTGCTGCCCGAATCCATGGGCGAGGAGACCCTGTCCGTCATCAGGAACTATCTCAAGGGGGGCGGGGACTTCGCACTCGAAGTGGGCCTCATCCAGATGGACCCGGCGACCGGCCTGGTGGATATCCGCGACCTCAGGTCCAAGCTGTCGGACCGAACCGCGGCAGTGGCGATCGAAAACCCCGGATTCCTGGGCGTGATCGAGACCCGGGCCGAGGAGATCGGCCGCATGGTCAAGGCCCAAGGCGCCGAATTGGTGGTCTACGCCGATCCCATTTCGCTGGGTGTGATGGCCCCTCCCGCAAATTACGGGGCCACCTTCGCCTGCGGGGATTTCCATTCCCTGGGCATGCATCTGCTCTGCGGCGGCGGGCAGGGGGGCTTTATCGCCACCCATGACGACATGCGATATGTCGCCGAATTCAAGGACCTGATGTTCGGGCTCACCGAGACTGTCCGCGAAGGGGAATACGGCTTTGGCGAGGTGCTTTTCGAAAGGACCTCCTACGGTTCCCGGGAGAAGGGGAAGGAGTATACCGGCACCACCACAGGGCTGTGGGCTATTACCGCGGGCGTCTATCTGGCTCTGTTGGGTCCCAAGGGGATGCAGGAGCTGGGTCAGGTCATCATGCAGAAAGCCCAGTATGCCGCCGCTCGCATCGCCGGGATCAAGGGCGTTGAGGTTCTCTTCCCAACACCCTTCTTCAAGGAGTTCGTGGTGAGTTTCAGGGGTACCGGCCAAAGCGTTGAGCAGGTCAACAAGTCCCTGCTGGAGCACCGGATCATCGGCGGCAAGGACCTGTGCGGGGAATTCCCGGAATTGGGCCAGAGCGCCCTCTACTGCGTGACCGAAATCATGACCAAGGAGGACATCGACCGGCTGGTCGCGGCCTTGAAGGCTGTTGCAGGGCAAGGGTGAGCCGTACCGGCCGGTTGCTCGGGGAGACGATTCAATGGGCAGAAACCAGACCACTCTGTTGCGGAAGTTCCACCAGGCACGGTGGGATGAGGAGATCATCTCCGAGATGAGCGTGCCGGGAGAAAGAGGCATCCTCGTCCCCAAGGTTGAAAAAGAAGTCGAGG
>JAPOZE010000005.1 GCA_026706225.1 Acidobacteriota bacterium | reverse complement strand
CTGAGGATCAGTCCTACCCGGTCCTGCTCTATCAGCGCATAGGAATCCGGCCCCAGTCCGGTTCCCAGGAAGATCTCCTGAACATCCCGCAGTCGGACCTTTTTCCCGTTGAGGAGGTACTCGCTCGCTCCCGAACGAAAGAGTCTCCGGGAAACCACCAGCTCTCCCGGCTTGACCGGTGTCCTGGATCGCTTTCCCCTCTTCCTGGAGGTTGGGGCCGGCTTGGCCCCGAAGGGAATGGTCCGGCCGGAACCCTCGATCTTCGCCTCTCCCTTGCGAGGGGCGCCGTCTTGACCGGCGGACGGATCGTTGCCGGCCAAGGCCGCCGTCGAGGCAGAGGAGGCGGCCGGGTCCGGTTCCTCTGCCCTCTCCGGATCGAACAGAACCACGCTGACCTCGGCCAGCCCCAAAGGCAGCCGGGAGCGGGTGCCGTTGAAGATGACGTCCTGCATTCTCCCGCCGCGAAGGGTCCGGGCGCTCTGCTCCCCCAATACCCATGCAATGGCATCCGAGATGTTGCTCTTGCCGCAACCGTTGGGTCCCACGATGGCGGCGATGCCGGATCCGTCAAAAGTCAGTTCGGTTTTGTCAGCGAAGGATTTGAACCCTTGAATCCGGATTTGCCTCAGTTTCAGCAATAGGAAGGCACCCTCAAAGGCTTCACGCCCACTGGAACTGTTGGGTTTGACAGGGTCGGAAAAAGGTAGGATTTCATGCTGACCGGGCGAGTTTACCACGGATCGAACCGGAGTGCAAAGCGCCGTGGAAAGGACTCGCCCGTATTGACTTATCGGTAAACTGCGGTCTATTCTGGTGTCCTGTCCCAGCAGGAGAATTCACTCATGTTGCAGTTGTCCAACACCCTCTCCGGAAGGATCGAACCCTTTCAACCGCTGGAGCCCCGGGAGGTCAGAATGTACACCTGTGGTCCCACGGTGTACGACTTTGTCCACATCGGAAACCTCAGAACCTTCGTCTTCCAGGACGTTCTGAAGCGCTATCTGCGGCACAAGGGCTTTGGGGTCTTTCACGTCATGAACATCACCGACGTCGACGACAAGACCATCCGGAACTCCGAGGCGCAAACCGTTGCCGAGCTCAGGGCGTTTACGGACCGCTATACCCAGGCTTTTTTCGAGGACTGCGACCGGCTGGGCATCGAGAAACCCGACCGAGCCGTCCACGCGACCGATCACATCGATGACATGGTGGCCCTGATCCGGCAGCTTCAGTCCGGAGGCTACACCTACGAGCAGGACGGATCGATCTATTTCCGCATCGAGGCCTTCGGGGACTACGGAAAGCTGGCCAAGCTGGACCGGGAGGGAATTCGGGTGGGGGCCCGCGTGGATGTGGACGAATACGACAAGCAGGATGCGCGGGACTTCGTCCTGTGGAAGGCTCCCAGGAACGGGGAACCTCGATGGGAAACCCCCCTGGGTCCGGGTCGGCCGGGATGGCACATCGAATGTTCCGCCATGAGCATGAAATACCTGGGTGAGACCTTCGACCTGCATTGCGGCGCGGTGGATCTCATCTTTCCCCACCACGAGAACGAGATTGCCCAAAGCGAGGCCGCCACCGCCAAGCCCTTCGTGCGCTACTGGGTCCACGGGGAGCATCTCATCGTGGATGGCGAGAAGATGTCCAAGTCCAAGGGCAACTTCTTTACCCTCCGGGACCTGCTGGAGCAGGGGATTCAACCCGGAGCCATCCGTTACGCCCTGCAAAGCGTTCCCTACAAGCGCCAACTCAACTTCACGGCGGATGCGGTCAGGCAGGCCGGGGCCTCGCTGCAGCGGCTGCGGGATTTCAGGCAGCGGATCGAAACCGAGACCCTGCCGAGCGGCGCCAGCCCCGAGCTCCAGTCCGGCTGCAAGGCGGTTCTGGAGAATTTCGAGGAGGCCATGGACCAGGACCTCAACACGGCCCAGGCCCTGGCCGCCATCTTCGACTGGGTGCGTGAGGTCAATACCGCCCTGGCGGCCGGCCGGGTCGGTGACGGCGACGGCTCGGCGATCCTGGCGACCATGGACAGGCTCAACCGGGTCCTGCCGCTTTGGGAGTCCGGGCAATCCGGGCCGGACCCCCGGGTCCAAAGCCTGATCGAGCAAAGAAGCCGGGCGCGGCAGGCCCGGGACTTCGCCCTGGCCGACGAGTTCCGCAAGCAGATTTTCGACCTGGGCTACCTGGTCGAGGACACCAGGGACGGCGTCCGCTGGAAGAAGCGATAGGACCGGATCGGCGGCGCGGGCCGTTGAGTTCCGTTCCAAATCCTCTCGCATCGACACGGTTTCTCCCCGTGGCGCTCCCTGAAGCAACAGAGTACAGCGCTCCCTCCAGGCTGTCGGGTTTCTCCTTCGGCATCTCTCCCTCCACAACCTGTTGAAGGTTCTCGACCCGTCGTTTGGGGGCCTCGGCCCGGAGGAAGACCCGGTGCGTTCCATCTGGCTTGAAAAGGGAAGGCGATGGTTGGCCGGTTGGCGCTTGGGCCGGGCCCGGCGCCCCCACCGGCCCAACACCTCGGAAACGGGCATGAAAGGCGAATTGGTCGCCTACGCCTACCTGAAACGCCAAGGATATCGGATTGTCGCCCACCGCTACCGCAGCCGCTCGGGGGAGATCGATCTCATCGGTTGGGACGGTGACATCCTGGCCTTCGTCGAGGTGAAGTATCGCCGGAATCGCCTCTACGGAGGTCCCGAGGAGGCGGTGGGTCCTGCCAAGCAGCGGCAGATCTGCCGGGCAGCCGCCGACTACCGCCGGGGACTTCGCCGCCGGGCGGCGGCCTGGCGCTTCGACATCGTCGGCATTCAAGGGACCTGGGAGGATCCCCAGATCTCTCTTTTCAAGGATGCCTTCAGGGAGCCCGGGAGGCTCGGCTGGTAATTGGGGGGCAAACGTCTTCAATGCCTGCCGGGGCCGGTCCGTGAGAAGATGTGCTAGACTCTAGCCAAGGTGGAACACCATGGCCACCTACACCATCGACACCCACGCCACCATCCGGGAGCTTGAGGACGCTGGCATGGATTCCCGCCAAGCCGAAGTTGTCGTTGCCGCCATCAGCCGCTCGGATGCCGAGTTGGCCACCAAATCCGACCTCAAGGCGGAGATCGTTGCCGTAAGGTCTGCGATTGACAAACTGGAGGTCTCCACCAAGGCCGGGATGGCTGGTTTAAAAGGGGACCTCAAGATCATCGAGTATTTCTTCGGCCCGGCCATTGTCGTCCTGCTTCTCAAGATCGCGTTTTTCTGATACCGCGCCATGCGGTCGGATCCACCAAGAAAACCCTTCCGAACGGAAGTCCCCGGCAGCGTAATCCATAGAAGACTGTCGGGGCTAACCGGTCATCGTCCCCTGCCATCCCACTGCCTGGGCCGCAAGCACGATTCGCGCGCATGCTTCTGCATCGGAACCGGGTTCATGGTGGCGCAACGAGATGCCGAGGCGCCGGCAGACATGGGGCAAACGTGTCGGATAGATGCTCCACTGCCGGCGCGCCAGCTCGACCGTACAGGTGAAAGGTAGTCGTGGTGCACGAATTCCGTAGGCGGCGCAGCACGCTTGGAGCACCCTTCCATCAAATCGTGCGTTGTGGGCCGCAACAAATTCCGCGTCATCGAACCAGGGGAGCAGGGTCGGCCAGAGTTCGCCAAAGGTGGGCTCGTCGCGAACATCTTCCCAATGGAGTCCATGAATATGAGAGAACTCGAACCGCGATGTCGGCGGCCGTATCAGAAACGACCGTACAACCTCAATTATTCCCCTGCTCCCCTTGGCAAGTCCCAAAGCGCACGCACTGTTCCTCTGTTGGTTGGCGGTCTCGAAATCGATCGCGACGAATGTATTCATGGCTTGAGGGCGTATCATAACAACTTTCGCACGTTCCATAGGCCACGGGGGAAGTTTCGTTTACTATAATCGTAGGTGAGCAACACCCACTGCAAAAAATGACACCGGAACAAGTCAGAGCATGGCCCGGGAAATCGATTGACGGATATACGCATCCTGCCCTTTGGCACATGCTCGACGTAGGGGCGGTGGCAACCTGCCTGACCAACCGGCGGACGCTCACCGGATCCCCCGAAGCTGACCAGGCAGCGTCGTTTCTTGTCGCTTTACACGATCTCGGCAAGTTCAGTGCGTCTTTTCGCGCCATGTTGCTCGGCCGTCTCCCTTCCGGCCTTCCTCACTGGCAGCACAGCTATCGGCTGCTGTGCGACCATGACGATCTCCTCTCCGACAAGCTCGGGGGGACAAAAGGCGTCCGGCGAAACCTGTATGCCGCGGTCGCCGGTCACCACGGAGGCCCGCCGGAATATCTCGACCATCGAAAGTCCAGGGATCAAGCCAGCCAGATCGGAACCGAGGCCTCCCGGATTGCCGCTGAGGCGATCCAGGCTGTCGCGCCACTGTTTTCCGGAGCTTCACTGGACGGAGTGACGGAATCCGAAGCGCGAAGTTTGTCGTGGGCTTTGTCCGGTCTGACCGTTCAAGCGGACTGGATCGGCTCCAATTCGGAGTGGTTCGGTCCTCGGGCTCCGCAGACTCCGATTGAACTCTATTGGAGTCAGGCCCTTGCCGGGGCGGAAGCCGCGATCGCCGCGGCCGGATTGCATTGCGCCCGGCCGTCGTCCGACGGTTCCACAAGGGTTCTGCGCGAAACAGACGAGCTACGTCCGATGCAGGCGGCCGTGAAGGAGATCGGCTTGCCGGACGGCCCCGTACTTGCCCTGATTGAAGATGCGACAGGCTCCGGCAAGACCGAAGCCGCACTGATCCTTGCCTCACGCATGATGGCGGCCGGCAAGGGGAACGGGTTCTTTTTCGCCCTGCCGACCATGGCGACTTCGAACGCCATGCTGGGGCGCCTGGAAGCTGTGGCGCCGCGGATGTTCGACGGCCGGCCCTCTCTGGCGCTGACCCACGGAAGAGCCGGGATGAATGAGCTGTTCCGCCAGATCCTGGGGCGCGACGGGTCCGATCCGGGGGCGGGACCGAGTTGCGGTTCGTGGCTGGCCAACGACCGACGGCGAATTCTCCTGGCCGACGTCGGAGTGGGGACTATCGACCAGGCGTTGATGGCGGTGCTGCCGACCCGTTTCAATACGCTGCGCCTCCGTGCGCTGTCCGGGCACATTCTTATCGTCGATGAAGCCCACGAATTCGATCCCTACATGGAGGCCCAACTGCAGCGCCTGCTGCAGTTCCACGCCATGTTGGGCGGGTCCGCGATCGTCATGACGGCAACCTTGCCGCTGGGAATGCGGGCCGGCTATGCCAAGGCCTTTCAGAGGGGTCTTGGTCTCCGCAGACCACGCGAGGTCGAGGGCCGGGCTTATCCGATGCTGAACGTCATCGGCCGAAGCATCGACAGCGTGGAACCCGATCCCGTTCCGGCCACCTGCCGCGACCTTGCCGTGCAGCGGCTTGGAGATGAAGAAGCAGCCGCAAGACTTTTGCAAGCCGGCAGCCAAGAAGGGATGGCCTGCGTATGGATTCGCAATTCCGTGAGCGGCGCCATTGCTTCGGCCATGGTGCTGCGCGAAGCGGGGCTCCAGGTCGATCTCTTGCATGCACGGTTCACGGTGGCCGACCGCTTGAAACAGGAAGCCGCCGTTCAGCGGTGTTTCGGCCGGGATGGCGCCGGCAGGACCGGACGAGTGCTGGTGGCGACGCAGGTGGTCGAGGCTTCGCTGGATCTGGATTTCGACCTGATGGTCACCGATCTGGCCCCGATCGGGTCGCTGGTTCAGCGGGCAGGGCGCCTGTGGCGGCACATGGACCTGCGTCCGGCGGCGAAGCGTCCGGTCGCGGCGCCCCTTTTGCACGTTCTGTCGCCGGATCCGGATCGGGTGGACGGCGCGCACTGGCTGAAGCGAGTCCTCGGGTCAGGGGCGTTGGTCTATCCGCTGGATGTGCAGTGGCGCACCGCAGCGGCCCTGTTCGATCAGGGGGTGATCCGCGCACCGGGCGGTTTGCGCGATTTGATCGAGAGGGTCCACGGGGATGATCCCAAGGAGGTTCCGGAGGTCCTGGAGGGGTTCGAGATCGAAACGATCGGCCGGCGAATGAGCGAGGCCCAGCAGGCATTCAACCAGGTGCTCGATGCGGACGATTCCTATGACCAGCCCCAGATGCAGCGCGTGTTTGACGACGACCGGTTCCCCACCCGCTTGGGCATTCCACAAGTGACGTTGCGGCTGGCGCGTGAAGAGAACGGGAAGCTGGCGCCGTGGGCGGGGGAAGGCCCGCTCGGTTGGCAATTG
>JAPOZE010000511.1 GCA_026706225.1 Acidobacteriota bacterium | reverse complement strand
CGGGAGTACGCAACGCTTGACGTTTCAACCATGGACGGGATTGTCGAGAACGTGCACTTCAGCCTGCCGGATGGCCTCGATGTCGGCTAGAAATTATAGTTGAGGCTGAACGAAAAGAAGCTGTCGCGCCGGGTCTGATGGAGGATGTCGGATTCGTCCACGCAGGGAAAGGCGATCGATTCCACGCTGAGCGACCAGCGATCCGTAATGCGCCGGTTGAATTCCAGGGTCACCACCTGCGAGGAACGGGTCGCATCGAACATGATGCCGGCCAGCAACTCCGTTCCCTGGACGTCGTTCGGCGCCCACCGCGTGGCCACGAAGACGTCGTTGTCGAAGAAATTGGTCGCGTTGTCTCCCCGCCCGTCGTAGTTCCACTCGCCCAGAAGACTGATGTCGTGGGCCGAACCCCAGACCGAGTAGAAGGTGTATTCGAAACCGGAGACCATCGCTCCGTAGTTCTGCTCCACCCCCCGAAGGTTGCGCGCACCCGACCGCTGAATCGTTTCCAGCTTGAGCAGCCAGGCGCCGAGCGTAAGCTGCGCGTCCAGACCCAACTGGCGGATCTGCTCGTAGTAGGGCCGCAGGACAGGAGCCCCGACTGAGTTCAACTCCGGTTGGAGAAAGGGTTCGCGGCTGGTGCCGTCAAAGACGCTGGCGCCGATGTCCAGGGGGCCGAAACTGTGGCTGTAGCGGCCTGCGACATCGAAGTGCCACTGCTTGGAGCGGCTCTCGTAGAGAGGGTTGTCCTGGTCGACGACCAGCGAGTAGCGCAAGCGGCCCCCGGGTCCCGGAAACGTGCGGGCGCGGTGATAGGGCAGGCCGAAAACCTCGACCACGCCCCAGTCTGCGGACCAGGTGAGATGGGCCATGGGCTGGCCCAGCTTTTCCTCTTCGTCGGGGTGTTCGATCAGATCGGTCTGGTTGACGATATCGACCAGGTGGCGCGATTCCGCCACTCCCCAGAACACCCGGTCGACACCGAGGCGCAACTCCCATTCACCGCTGCCGCCCTGGCCGAACAACAGCAGATAGGCTTCGCGCAGGTCGAAATGGGTTCGGCGCGGGTCGGCGCTGTCGTAGCGGAAAAATGGGGTCAGGGTGAGGCTGCGGCCACGGGTGTCTTCGAGATGGAATTCCGGCTCCGCCACCACGCCGCTGGCATGCCCGCTCTGCTCCGCAAAGGCTCCCGACTGGGGATGCCAGCGGCTTTCCAGGCTCAGGCGACCGGAAGCATCGAAGTCAATGAGCGGAGCTGGAAACCCCGGGGCCACCCCGAACAGGGCCACCCAAGTCGAGGCGACAACCACGTCGATCAAGACCGCCCGCCACCGCATCAACGGATTCGTCTCAGCCCGGTTCGTGTGAAGTCGTTCTCGTTCAGGTTGTTCTGGAATTGAAATTCCGTCCACGTCAGAGTCGTGCTCTTGCCGGTGATGTGATTGACCATCGTCATCTTGCCGGCATACCAGTAGCGGTCCAGATACTGGCGGTAGTCTGCAACCGATAGCGTCTTCAGGTGGGCGTTCTTGCGATCGTAGTAGTCGACCTTCCAGACGCGCAACTCGTCCCGATCCTGCCAGACCAGTTGGCGACTGTAGCCGGAGCGCGGGTTCACCGGGATGCGTTCCGAGACGGTGCAGGTCAGATCCCCGCACGGCTCCTCCCGCAGGTAACGATAGGTAAACTTCTCCACCTCCGGCGTGCCCATGTCTTCGTAGGCGAATTCACTGCCCATGAAGGAGCCTGACTGGTTCGACGAACTGATTCGCTTGACGCGTCTCAGCGCCGGCAGATAGAGCCACTGTTCGTCATCTTTTTCCCGGTGGGAATGGATCAGCAGCGCGGTTCCCTTCACGTCGCGCGGCTCGTCGAACACGAACAGGTTCTTGTCTCCCTCTCCCGGCACCTCCAGAACCTGCAAACGCAACTGTCGCCGGCTCTCCTGCCCTCCCCGGTTGCGGAGCACCATGGTCTGACGCGCACTGAAATCACCGAAGCCATTGCCGCGCTCACGCGCGTCCTGCGCAATTTTGAGGCCTCGGGCCTTTGGGTCCGCCTCTTGGCTCAAAGCCGGAGTCGGAGCGGACAAGAATGCCCAGACAGCCAGACAGGTCGTGCCGTACAGGAATGGCCGGCGGCGGAAATAGGGAGGTTTCATGACTCGTCTCCATCAATGGCCATCAGCAGGGGCGGAAGCAACAGAAAATCGGCCAGAAGCGCAAACACCAGTGTGATGGCGACCAGCAGGCCCAGCACGGAGCTGACCTGAAATCCCGATGAAGCAAACACCAGAAAACTTGCCGACAAAACCGCCGTCGTGGTCCACAAGGCATGACCCACGGTCCGAAAAGTGGCACGCACGGACTCGGAGGCGGTTGCGCCCTTGCGGCGGGCTTCCAGGTACTTGCTCATGAAATGGATGGTATCGTCAACCACGATGCCGAATGCCACGGCACAGACAACCGAAGCGGAAAGACCCACCTGACCCACCAGGTAACCCCATAGACCGAAGCTCATGGCCGCGGGAATGAAGTTGGGAAACAGGCTGACCAGACCGAAGCGCAGGCTCTTGAACGTGGCCACAAGGATCAACGAAATCATGGCCATGGCCACAATCGTACTGCGCAGCATGCTCTGGATGTTTCTCTGGGCCAAATGGGCGAAGACCATGGTGACGCCCGATGCTTCTCCGGTCAACCCGGACGCGTTGGCCCGGACCCACTCCTGGGCACGCCGGTCCAACTGGCGCAGATCCCGAGCGGAGGCGTTGGCCACAACGGTCATGCGCGTGGCCGACTTGGCGACGTCGATCCGGTCGTTCAAGTCGTTGCCAAGCGGCAGCGACAACTCGTACAGCAGCAGATTCTGGGCGGACAGCGCCGGATCGTCGGGAATCCGATAGAAGGCGGGGTCGTCGCCGTGCATGTTCTTGTTCAGGCGTTTCATAACGTCGGGAAACGACTGAACGAAATTCACTTCCGGCTGATCCCGGTACCATTCGGCAAAGGCGTCGGCAGTGCGCAGATAGGCCGGATCGGTGATACCGCCTTCACGCCCCGAGTCCAGCGAGTACTCGAGCATATCCAGCCCGGTCAGGTTTTCGATGACAAAGTCGGTATCGTTGCGGAAACTGTAACGCTGATCGAAATAGCGCGTCCAGTTGTCGCTCAACTCGACGCGTGGAACTCCGGCAACCAGGATCACCGTCACACTGGAGACCACCAGCAGCAGAACCTTGCGCCGTTCCACCACGAATGCGCCCAAGCGGTCGAAGAAGCCGGGACGGTTGGATGGTGTCGGTGGCGGGTGCAAAGGCAGAATCGAAAGCATGGCCGGCAGGAACGTCATCGAGTAGACGAAAATGCAAACCAGGCCAAAGGCCACCATATTGCCCAGTACATGGAAGGGGGGGGAATCGGAGGCGTTCAGGCTCAGAAATCCGATCGTGGTCGTCAGCGCGGCCAGAAAGACCGGGTAGGCATTGATCCGAAGCGATTTGCGGATCGCCTCCTCCCGGCCCTGCCCCTCCCGGAGCCCGGCCAGGGTGCTGGTGACGATGTGGACCGCGTGCGCGACGGCGATGGCCATGACGATGATCGGCACGCCGGCGCTGGCGGGGCTGAAGACTTGGCCGGTCCAACCGGCGAACCCCATGGTGCCGAGGATGACAAGCACCACCATGGTCACGATCGCCAGCGTCGCCAGGATCGACCGCAAGAGCAGGGCCGAGCTCACGACGATGATCAGGAACACGATCGGCACCAGAGTCTGCATGTCGGTTGCGGTCGCCTCGGCGAGCACTCGATTCATGACCACGTCGCCGGTCAGGTAATAGGAGATATCGGGATGGCGTTTCCGGGCCTCGGTGAGCAGGGCGTTGATGTGATCGGTAATTTCGATCACCGCCAGGTCGGAGTTCTCCGGCAGCAGGAAGTTGATGGTGAGTCCGCCCACGCGTCCGTCGGTGGAGACCAGGCGCCCGGCCACGCCCACCTCCTCCAGCGCGATCGACTCGACCCGCGCCAGGTCGGCGTCGCTCAACGAGGCGGCATTTTCGACAAGCGGCCCGACAGCCAAGTCGTCCTCACCAAGGGCCTCGCTGTGGGTGTAGTTGGTCAGGGAATCCACCCGGGTGGAGTGGGGCGAGCGCCAGGCGGCCTCGGTCAATTCCTCGATGGCGCCCAGGACTTCGCGGGTGAACACCGAGCCTTCGCGCGGGGCCACGGCGATCAGGGCCGTATCGGACGAGGCGTAGGTATTCCCCAGCGCATCGAAAGCCTTCAGTTGCGGGTTGTCTTCGCTGAAAAGGTTGCGGTAGTCATTGGTGACGGTGATGCCTGGAGCGCCGGCGGCAAGGATCAATATGACGACCAATGCGGCTCCGGCCACCAGCCACCGGCGGCGGAGAATCAGGTCGATGTATCGATCCAATCGCATTACGGCACCCTGGGTCGCATTCTTGTGAGCACTGCCTCAGCCGCCTGCCTGCAAACCGGACACACCCACGCGGTGACCATCTTATACCGATGACAGGTCTTGCGAACTACCGAAACAGGGACAAGCGGAAAAATTCAAGGCGTGACGCGGTCGCCGCCGCTACACGAACCGCACCAGCCTTACATTCAGCGTCCGAGTCGGACCACCAGCCACCTTCCATTGGACCAGAATCGGGCTCTGGTAGGTGCCCCAGCCGATCTCACCGATCCCTTCGCCTCGGCGGTCCAAAACCGGCAGGCTGATTTCCCGCTTCATCCGCAGAAAATGGGCAAAGGGAATTGCCAGCGCCCTGTTGACGAGCAGCTCCACCACTGAACGGCGGACGCCTACCCGATCCACGATCTCGTTGAAGAGCTGCACGGCGTCGTACTGCGCATAGTTGAGGGCCTTGGTCGGGATGGCCAGGGGCGCCTGGATGGCCTCCTTGCCTATCCGCGCCATGAAACGAAGGGGATTTTTCAGCACATCCCGAAGGTCGTGAGTCATGAGCAGGGTTTCGTACTCGTTGACGGTCAGGCCGGCGTGGCGCTCGTTCGGGGGGAGGGACACGTCGAAACGGCCGAATGACACCTGGTGTTCCTGCGCCAGCGCCTCCAGCTGGCTGATCAGGCCCATACGCGGGTCACGCAGGTTCTGGGCGTCGATGGAGTGCGGCGACCCCGCCACCTGTAGCTGCACCCGGGCGACCTCCTCCTCGCCGTTGTAGGCGATCACCGTCGTGCGCCGGCTCCGGGTACCGCCTGAATGGACCCCGTCCAGCTCCACGAACCAGACCGGCTCGTCTCCCGACAGCTCGTAAGACGCGCAGTTCCGCAGTCCGCCCCCCATGAACATGAGGTGGGAGTCGGCGTTGAGTGGCTCGACGGCGCGCTGTTGGTCGGAGAGTTCCGTCCGTAACTTGAGCTCGTCGTGGATGTAGCCGGCGTCGGGAGGAAAGAGCTGCTGGAACACCTTGAGGTAATCCCGGATGTTGACGCTGTCGTGTTCCAGCAGTTCGACCAGGCGCTGGTCCAGATAGCCGGCCGTGGTGTGGTCCGAAATGTAGAACTCCTTGGAGTACCGGGTGAAGTCCGACCTGAACTCCTCTCTCAACCTGCGCCTGACATCGACCAGGCCAACCCGGAATGTAGGCTTGATACTCAGCGTGGCCTGGAAAGGCGCCCCTCCAGTTTTCGTGTGTCGGTTTACCAGGATCATAGGCGGTTATCCCTACTCCTGTGCAGAGTGGTCTGGAATGGATCGGTCACGAATTGCCCCCAGCAGGGATACCAACCCCTGATATGGAGGCGGAACCATGTGGTCCGCTACCCGGAACTTGGACCACTTAGATTATCAGAAATCCTGTTATCCCGGATTTCTTGGACAAATAAGACCCACCATACTAAAGCCAGCGGTTGCAAGGCAAGACGTTGTCGCGCCTGACCCGGAGGCTCGAAGCCCGGTCCCTCAATCAACCAGTGGTGATTGTATGGGCCGCGAAACTCTTTCAGATGCGATTTACGTGCAGGTTGCCACCCCGCCGAATGGGCCGGTGAGACCACTCATGGGAGATTACAAGGCCGACTGTTCCCCTGCAATGCACCAAAGAGCTGCAGGAAGTCGGGCAGGGATATCTTCTCTGCGCGGACCGTTGCGGGATAGCCGAGTGCCCGCAAGGATGCGGCCAGCCGCGCCCAGGCTTCCGGCTGGACCTCGCCCAGGCAATTCCTGAGGGTCTTGCGCCTCTGGGAGAATGCCTGCTTGACGAATCCGAAGAAAGGGCTCTCCTCC
>JAPOZE010000209.1 GCA_026706225.1 Acidobacteriota bacterium | reverse complement strand
GGAAATGGCCGCCGCCGAGAAGATGATCTCCATGGTCTGGGTGGGAGGCTTGAGCGAGAACCAGCCCAGGGTGATGCCCTTCGGGGGCGGCCATTTCCGCGTAGTGGCCCAGGCGTCCGATGTGGTGGGCCTGGACCAGGCCCACCAGGGCCACCTGTTCCCGCCCGGCCTTGCGGATGGCGGTTTCCATGGCGAACCGGGCCGCCACCTGCCCGAAGGTCCAGTGGCCGGAGATCAGGGCCGTGTTGGGCTTTTCCTCAAGAATCCCGGGCTTTTGCGCGGCGGCGAGCTGCCCGGCCCGGATGGCCTTCACGTATCCGGGGATGTGCCAGATGCCGTGGGTGTCGACCCCCTTGAGGTTGGCCAGCACCAGGTGCTCGGCAACCTCTTCGGCGTTGGACCGGTCGGCGCCGGCGGCTGACAGGATTCGGGAAGTGAGTTGGCGGAGAGCCTCCGCCGTTCGAATGATCACGCTAGTGTCCTATCTCAGACAATGGCCGAGAAAAGAACGGCCCCGGCGGCCTACCGGATCAACCCGGCCTGAACGGCCAGTCCAAAGACCACGCATCCCATGATCACCCCGGCCGAAGCCAGCAGCAGCACCGCCACCGGCCAGCTCATTCGCAGAGGCCGCTCGGTGCGGAAGGCCAGCCAGCAGATGGCGACGGTGGCCAGCGGCGTGCCCAGCACGCCGATGATGTAGTGGCTGACCAGCACCATCAGGGCGGGCCGCGTCGGGACCAGCAGATAGAGGGTGAGCACCGAAACCAGAAAGGCGGTCTGGACCACCTGCTGAGATCGACGCACGTCCTGCGGACGGCTTCGGTCGACCACCCCCAGGCTGCACAGGAAATCGGTAATGATCCGTCCGTTGACGGCGGTGGCCGCCAGCAGGGTGGAGAGCAGGGTGGCCATGGCGCTGACCAGGAAGATGCTCTTGGACCAGGGGCCGTAGCTCTCGGTAAAGATGGAGGAAATCTGGTCGACCACCCCGATGCCCGCCGGCGTCATGCCCAGGGGAAAGAGAATGGCCGCCCCCAGGATGAAGTAGGCCGCCGTCACCACCGTGGCCAGCAGGGTGGCCAGGCCGGCATCCACTTTGAGCATTCGGATCCAGCCCCGGGCCCTTTCCACCCATCCCTCGGATTCCCGCGGCCCCAGGTGCCTGCCGTAGCCCTTCTCCAGCACCCAGTAGGGATAGACCACCAGCTCCGAACCGGAGACCCCCAGGGCGCCGATGAGGCTGATGACGGCAAAGGCCGCCAGGCGAACGTCGGTATCTCCCAGGGAAAAGCCCAGGCCTGACCACAGGTCGGCTCCGCTCACCCGAAAGGGCGTGCCCTGAAGCATGACCAGGCCCACCAGCGCCGAGACGCTCAACAGCAGGGCCAAGGCGATCAACATCTTCTCCAGCCGCCCGTAGATGCCTCGCCAGAGCAGCAGTTGGACCCCGGCGACCACAATCACCGCCCAGATTTGAACCGACCCGATGGCGTCGGAGGCAAGCGGCCGGATCCCGTGCATCAGGCCCGCCATGGCTCCCACCAGCCCCGAGGAGCCCACCTGGGCCAGCAGCCATCCCAGCATGAAGGCCCACACCAGCCAGGAGGTGTTCCGCAAACGGGGGCCGGGAAAGGGGCTCAGGGCCTGGAAGACGGTCCGGTCGTGGACCAGGCAATAGCGGCCCACCTCGACCTGCAGAAAGTACTTGATCATGCAGGACAGCAGCACCGCCCACAGCAGCACGAAGCCGAACCGGGCCGCCTGCAGCGGCGTGTTGATCAACTCGCCCGAGCCGATCACTCCGGCTGCCAGCACGATCCCCGGTCCCACGGCAAGCAGCATGGGCCAAGGCCTCACCGGCGCGTTTCTGATAGGAGAGTCGGTACTCATGGGGGGGTGAGGTTGTGGTGCGGCAAGCTGGCCGGCTCAGGCTTTGTCCGGTCGCATGCGTTGTTTCAATGCCTCCAGGCTGAAGCGGTTTTCCACCAGGTCGAAGAACTCCGCCTCCTCTTCCTGCACCTGCCGGGCCGCGTCCGCCAGGGAATCGACACCCTCCTCCGGGATGGTGATCAGGCCGCTCTCGTCTCCGTGCAGCAGATCGCCGGGGTGGATGGTGAGGCCGGCCACGGTCACCGCGGTGTTGAAGCTGAGGTAGGCCGGATATCCGTGGGAAGCCACCCAACCGGCGGAGAAAATCTGGAACTCGGGAGTCCTGCGGGCAATTCCGCTCTTGTCCCGCGCGTTGACGTCGGTCACGATGCCGACGCAGCCCAGCTTGTCCAGAACGCTGCAGAACATGTCGCCGATTAAACAACAGCGCTCGCGTTCGTGGCCATTGTGCTGGATCACCATCACCATGGGCCGGGGAGCGGCCTCCAGGACTTCCAGCAACTCATCCACCCGAGGCGGTCTGCGGTCCCCCGGAGTGGTGCTGTCGGCCGTCGCCGTGACCGCGTATCCGACCATGGGTTCGAGATGGGGAAACTGGCAGGTGATCCGGTTGGAGGCATAGCCGGTGACCCGGTCCCGCAGGGCCAGCTTCTCGATGGCGTTGGAAACCGTGGCCGTATCGAAAGCCCTCAGGGCCTGGAGCACTTCCGGCGATTGGCGCGAATTGGGGGGCATGGGGTCTCCTGGATATTCATCCGGCCGGGCCGAGCGAGCTCAGACGGCCTTGGCGATTCTCTCCTGCAAGGCCGCCATTTTCTCCATCTGCTTCATGAAGTCGATGGTGCCGGTGAGAGCGGTCCTCCAGTCGGGCTTGCAAGGAACGCTGTCGAGCGAAATGTAGCCCGAGAAATTCATGGCGTTGAGGGTCCGCACCACATCCAGAAAGTCGATGTGGCCGGTCCCGGGGGTCTGGCGGTTGTTGTCGGCCAGGTGGATGTGCATGAGCCGGTCGCCGGCCGCCCGCAGGGCGTCGTTCAAGGGGCCGTCTTCCATGTTCACGTGGAAGAAATCGGCCAGGACTCCCAGGTTGGGGGCGTCGATCTCGTCCACGATCCCCTTGCCTTCAACCAGGCTGTTGAGGAAACCGGCGTACCCTTCGAAGCGGTTGATGGGCTCGATGGCGATATCGACGTTCCGCTCGGCCGCATACTCGGTGATTTCCCGGGTGGACTCGATGAAGTTGGCCCGCAGCAGGGGGATCGGCGTCTTGGTCACCGGGTACTCGGACTGGGCCGGCGAGGCTACGATCTCGAAAACCGGAGGATCCTCGAAGGTGGCCGCCAGGTCCACGCTCTTCTTGGCATAGTCCACGCCGTGACGCCTCTCCGTTTCGTCGGTCGAGGCCAGGTCCCGGACCTCGCCCGCGTGCCAGGGCGCCCAGGCGCCGATCAGGGCCGGCACTTTCAGGCCCAGCGAGAAGGCCATATCCCTCACCTCGTTGAACCGGCTGGCCTCGATGCGGTCCGGCTCGGCATCCAGGTCCACCCCGTCATAGCCCGCTTCGGCCACCGCTTCCAGCACCTCCCGCGGCTTCTCCCAGACATTGCCGCCTGTGGACGCCAGTGTGCATAGAATCACCGAATACTTGTGGCCCATGGTTCAACCTCCGCTCGCTTCAGATGGGTCTGCGACCTGTCCCGCTGACCTTGGCTCGCCGGCTCTGCGGTCGCCACGGCAGTCTAATGGAAAGCCCGGTTCCTGGCAACCGTCCGGAGGGTTGGGATAAACTGACCGGATTGAAGACTCTTGGGCAGAGCGGAGGAACAGAGGCTTGAACAGAGGAATCATCCTGGCGGGTCTCTTGTGCTGGTTGCTGGCGCCGCCCGAGCGGCTGCCGGGGCACGGGGTTCTGGGCCGGGTGGTGCAGCACCACATCGTGGCCACGGTGGGAGCCTCCCATCTGGACGTGACAGTGGAGGTGACCTTTCATTCCGTTTTCGCGCAACGGGAGCGGCAACGGCTGGATGCGGACGGCGACGGACTGATCCGGGCCGAGGAGACCCGGCGATATCTGGAAGAGATTCTGGGCTCTCTTGAATCGGGACTGCGGATCTCGGCCGGGAAGCGGGAGATCAACCTGACCACCCTGCATCCTCCCGAGGTGGATCTGCTGGAGAATGAGGCGGCAGGGGCGCATCCGCTGCGAGTGAGGGCATCCTACGTGGCCAGGCTTGACGACCGGACCAGACAAGGCGGGCCGGTGGAACTGGAGGACCAACTCTGGCTGGAGGCTCCGGCTCTCTGCTCTCTGCAGGTTCGGAGTCAGGAACGCACCGGCGGGCTCTTTCGGGGGCGAACCTGCTTTTTCGGTCCGCTGAACGCCAGAAGGTTCCGACTGGAGTTGTGCCCCGGGGCGGCCTCGGTCATCCGGCAGGCGGATTCCTCGCCACCGGAAGAATTCCCGGCTGAAGGTCGGCCCGGGAGGTAGCGTGCGGTTAGCCGGCACGATCAAGACAACCCCTGCGAGAAGACGGTCCCGTCCCCGACATCGTCCGGGCCGGCTGCTGCTACCGGTGCTGGCGGGGTGCCTCTGGGTCAGCCCTACCCTGGGGCTGGCCCAACCCGCGAGCAGGACGGCGGACATCGGGGAGCTGGTGAGCGTGCTGCTGCGCAAGCACCCCTATCTGTTCGATGACAAGTCCAGAGATCGGCTGGAGGCCGTCTACCGGGAATACCGGTTGACCGGAGCCACCGAGCGCGCAAGGGAGAAATCCGGGAGCGGGGGAGTGGCGGCCGAAGGGGCCCAGCGCCCCTCCTGGCCGTCCCGGTTCGCCCTGGCGCATTTCCTGGACACCTGCCCCGGCTTGATACGGCTCGACTTGAGGGAGGAGCACCCAGAGACCACTCCGCGAAAGGCGATCGAGCTCCCCGGCAGCACCGGGGCTCTATTGCTTCAACTGGTGAACGGCCGGGAGGAGACGCGCTACCTCCTGCAGGACTACTCCCACTCGAGCCTGCCGGAGGTCGAGCCCATCCGCATCGAGGCAGCGGCCCGAGCCACCACCTGGGTGCTGCTGAGTCTGAACGGCATCCCCAGCCGACCGACCTCGCTGGTGCTCGAGCTTCAACGGGATTCCGAAGAGCCGGTGCGGCTCCCATTGGAAGTCAAGGCACCCACTTCGGCCCGGCTGAAGGTCAGTGTGCTCTCGGACGACACCGGCCAGGAGACCCCGGCCATGGTCCGCCTGGTCCGGAAGCTGAACGGCCGGGACTATCGGCCCGGCAATGCCCTGGACCTGTCGCAGCAGTTCGAAGGCCACGGCAGTGGCCACCTCTCCACCAATCTGCCCGGACGGCTGCGGGGCGACTACTGGTGCGTGCCCGGCCCCTTCGAGATGGCCCTGCCCCCCGGCCAATGGGAGATTGCCATTCGGCGAGGCCTGGAGCATCTTCCCCTGTTCGACACCATCACCCTGAAACCCGGAGAAACCGCCGAACGCACCTACCGGCCGCGGCGCTGGGTCGACATGCGGAAGCTGGGGTGGTTTTCCGGGGACGATCACGTCCATTTTCGCCTGCTCAGCGACGAGGACGCCCAGCGCCTGATGACCTGGGTGCAGGCCGAGGACCTCTACCTGGCCAACGTGGTGGAGATGGGTGACATCAACAGGACCTGGTTCCGGCAGCGAGGCTTTGGCAGGGAGCACCGCGTCGTCTCCGCCGACCACGTCCTGTCGCCCGGACAGGAGTGCCCTCGCACCGGCGCCCGCTTCCGGCTGGGTCACGTCCTGGCCATGAACACCACCAGCCTGGTGCGGAACCTCGACCGATACTTTCTCTACGACTGGATGTTCGACCGGGTCCACCGGCAGGGGGGTCTGACGGGCTACGCCCACGTGTACCGGACCTATCCCCAACTGCACCGAGACATGAGCATTAACGTTCCCAAGAACAAGGTGGACTTCCTGGAGTTGATGCAGGTCGGCATCCTCGGCACCAACCTCTACTACGAGTTTCTGGACCTCGGCTTCAAGTTGACGGCCGCCGCCGGGTCGGACGTACCCTTTGCGGGAACGGTGGGAGAGGTCCGAATGTATGCCTATGCCCCCGACGCAGGTGACGGCGATGCCTGGTTTGAAGCGGTACGCCGGGGGCGGACCTTCGTCACCAACGGTCCCATGCTGGACCTCGAGGTCGCGGGAGCCATGCCGGGCGACGAGCTCCGGGTCGAAAAGAGACAGAAGGTCCGGGTTCACGCCCGTGCCTGGGGCCATCCCGGGCGATCCCGGCCCTCCCGGTTGGAGATCGTGCGTCACGGCCGGGTCATTCGCCACATCCGGCCGAACCATCCTGAGGAACACGAGCTTCGCCTCTCGTTCGAGCTTGAAGGGGAAAACGGCTACTGGATC
>JAPOZE010000692.1 GCA_026706225.1 Acidobacteriota bacterium | reverse complement strand
CCCCCTGGTCGAAGGAACCCCAGCCTCCATGCCTCACTTCCGGTTCCTGAAAGATTCCATCCGAGATCATCCGCACCCGGCCTTGAATGGGGACCGGGGAACCGTGCCGGCCATCGGTCCTGGCTCCGACCTCCAGCTTCACCGGGTTGCGGACTCCGGCCTGAACACAGCGAGCCACCGACTCGGCATCGAAGAGGACCACCATGGCATTGGAGGCTTTCTGGGCCACGATTTCGGCCAGGACGATGGTGGAATCCCCCGGGCTTCCGCCACCAACGTTGTCGCCGATATCCATCAGCACCACCGGGGCCTCGGGGGCCCGCATGGCCATGGCCACCGCCTCGGCGGCATCGGGCAGGTCGGCCTGGAACTCCTCCCGCCGGTCCCAGGCCCGTTGAGCCATCCAGCGCGCCGCCTTGCGGGCCAGGTCGCGATCCCTGTCGGCCACGGCCAGGAAGCTGGCGCCGAATTCCTCCACGTCCGAGTAGGAAAACCCCATGGCCACGCTGGCGGACAGAATGCCCGGCCACTGCAAGACCGACTCCACGTCCTCATACAACCCCTTGGACGGATGCTCGTCCGTATACTGCTTGGCGATGCTGATGATCAGTGGCGGGCACTCCAGCGCTTGCACCGGTCGAATCTCTCCCCGCAGCGTCCGGCCCAGCAACGAAGCGGCTTCCAGTCCTCGGGCTTTCTGGTCCAGGTGGGGATTGGAGCGATAGATGGTGGTGGCGTCGGTACTGGCCGCCATTCCCGGGGAAACGTTGGCATGCAGGTCCAGCGTCATGACGACGGGCACATCCGGTCCCACCACTTCCCGCATCCTGCGAGCCATCTCGCCGTCGGCGTCGGGGAATTCCTCGGACACGGTGGCCCCGTGCAATGCCAGGTAGAGGGCGTCCACGGGCAGGGCCGCCTTCAGGGCCTCGACGGTCTCATCTGCTATGGCGTCGAAGGTCTCCCGCACAATGGTGCCGCTCGGCATGGCGAAGGCCGCCACCAGCGGAACGGGATCCAGGTCGTTGGATTGGGCGGCCTCCAGAAAACCACTCAGTTCGTGGTTGCCTCCGGTCCAGCGCTCGATCAGCCCCCTGCCCCGGGTGAGGCTGACCTGTTCAAAGTGCTTGTAGGTGGTGGGGGTGACTGCAAAGGTATTGGATTCATGGATAAATCCCATAACACCGACGCGTTTCATTGAAATTACGCCTCCCTTTCGTCCTGAATTTGTCGAACCATGCGGGAATCCTCTCCGCCTCTTCCCGGAAACCACGCAGTGCGCACAACCCTCCTGACTCAGTCCCAGGAGTTCATTTCCACCATCCACTCAGGGGGGAATTCCATCTCCAGGGACCGCATGGCATTGTCCAGATGACCGGTGTGGCGAGCTCCGATCAGCACGGAGTCGACCCCCTCCCGCTGGAGAACCCACCCCATGGCCAGTTGGACCATGGAAAGACCTGTTCGGTCCGCCATTTTTCGAAGTTGCTCGACGACCCGAAAGCTGCGCGGGTGGAAATAGACGTCCACGTGGCCGGGTATCACGTCGAAGCGGGTGCCCTTGGGAATTTCGGCTTGATCGGCCGTGTACTTTCCGGCCAGGAATCCCGCCCCCAGCGGACTGTAGCTCACCACTCCAACCTCCTGCCGTTGACATAGGGGCAGCAGGTCCGTCTCGATCTCGCGACAGGCCAGATTATAGATGGGTTGAATGACTCCGAGGCGGGGCAGGCCGTTGCGGCGACTCAGTCCGAGAGCTTCCGAAAGCTGTGCGGCGGAGAAATTGCTGCATCCGCTGCAGCGAATTCTGCCGGCCTTTTCCCCTCGTTCCAGCGCCGCCAATCCTTCTGCCAGTGGGACTTCGGGATCATACTTGTGGAACAGGTAAAGATCAATGGTGTCGGTCTGGAGACGCCGCAGGCTGGCTTCCATCGCCTCCCACACTGCCTGCTCTTTCCTGTTGGCCGACACCTTGGTCTGTATGGTGACCTGGGAGCGCACCCCTCGGGATTTCAGCCAACGGCCCAGAATTTTCTCCGAGGAGTACATTTCGCCGCTCACCTCGCGCACGTCCTCGACTCCCAGGTTGTCGCGCCGATATTCTCGGGCCTGCCCGCCACCGTAGGCCTCGGCGGTATCGAAGAGGGTAATGCCGCGTTCCAGGGCAGCATCCATGATCTGAAACGATGTGGCCTCGTCAATTTCCCTGCCGAATGTAGCGCAGCCCAGGCCGAGTCGGCTGACCACGATGCCGCTGCGGCCCAATGACCTCATTTCCATTGCTTCTCCCCTCGTCAGAAAACTGGAGCCGGTCCCGGCGGGCCGACCTCTCGGCGGCAAACGGCGCCGAATGCAACCTCCATCAGGATTTCAGATCTGCCATATATTCATCCCTGAGAATACCCATGAGGATCAGGTCATGCCACTGGCCCCGGGAGTAGTGCCAGTCCCGCAATGCCCCCTCCTCCCGGAACCCGCACTTCCGGTAGCAGCGATAACCCCGCTTGTTGGCTCGAATCACTCTCAGGCCGACGCGGTGCAGGTTCAACTCTTCGAAGCAGACTTTCAGGAACAGCCGCAGGGCTTCCTCGCCCAACCCCTTGGACAGCGAAGTGACATCTCCAATCACTATGCCTACCTCGGTGTTCTGTCTCCTCAGATCCAGGTACTCATAGCCGATATGCCCCAGGTACTTGTTGTCCTCCCGGCGACAGATGGCGAATTTTCGGTTGGCGGGGTCCACGTTGTTGACCTGAGCCTCCACGAAGGCCCGAGCCTGCTCCAGAGATTCGGGCCAGACATAGGAACCCGTCCACCAGACAATCTCATCCAGGGTGCGCCACTGGTAAAGGGCCTCGACATCGCTCAACAGGTATTCCCTGAGATACACTCTTTCTCCTAGAAAGTGGGGCATGATCCTCCTCCCTCCTTGGTTGAATTCCTTTCTTGAGGAACACTGTGTTCCAAGCGCTCCTACAAGAGCTTGGCGAACAGCTCGCGGGCATGATCGGCGTTGGCTGGAGACCGTCCCCGTTTCCGCGCACGGGTCGCCGCCAGCCCGACCAGCTCCGCATTGCCGGCGGCCCGAGTCCCGTCGGGGCGGTAGAGATTGTTCTCGAATCCGATCCGGGCGTGTCCTCCCTGAGCCAGGGCACGGTCCACGCAAGCCAATTCATGCTTCCCGAAGGCGCACAGGAACCACCCCTCCCGAAAGGGGCTGGCTTCCAGCAAGGGATCCAGGTCAGCGGGCGCCGATTGCTGATCGGGGGTATGGCGCCCCAGCACAAAGAGGACGCAGGGATCGGAATGGGGAACGATTCCGCGATGAATGAGCCGAACCAGGAACCGGACCTGATCCGCGTCGAAAACGATAAACTGGGCAAAGATTCCTTCCGCCCGCAGCCAGTCGAGGAATTCGGCCGCGGCACTCTCGACGGTCGTGTCGGAGAAGATTTCGCCGACGGAAAGACTCACTGCCTCCGGCCTGAGTTCCCGGACCAGGCCCATCTGCTCCTCCGGACCGTAGAGGCCGCAGGACTCGGTGGTGACCTGAATCACCAGACGGTCTCCCACCTGGGAGCGAATGGCCCGGATGGCCGCCCGGTAGGCCGCCGCGTCCAGAATGTGGGCCAGATTGCGGTCCCGGACGTGCAGATGGACCATGGCCGCTCCCGCCTCCAGGCTCTCAGCGGCTGCTCGCCCCAGTTCAGCGGGCGTCATGGGGAGATCGGGATGGTCCCGGAGGGTCTTGCGGGCCCCGTTGGGGGCGACGCAAAGGATCGCGGGAGACGGCTTTTCCGTGGACATGCTTGCCATTTGACGGCCCCTATCGACGGCGCAGCACCCGCCCGCCGCGATCTCCCGTCAAGCGACCGTCCCTGACGGTCTGAACACCGTTCACAAACACGTGAGTCATGCCGACGGCGGTCCGGTTGGGTTCGTAGGTGGTGCCCCGCTCGCTGAAGGTCTGCGGATCGAATATTGCCAGATCCGCGCAAGCTCCCTTCTCGATGACGCCCCGGTCCTTCAAGCCCAGGCGGCCGGCCGGAAGCGAGGTCAGGCGGCGAATGGCCTCTTCGGGGCGCAGCTTTCCCGTTTCGCGCACAAAGTGCCGGTAGAACCAGGAGGCCCAGGTATAGGCCCCGTGGAAGGACCGGTCCCTCAGGGGTCCGTCGGTGGCCAGGGCGGTGGCGTCCGAGCCCACCATGCAATGGGGATGCTCGAACGCCAGCTCGTTCTCTTCCAGCCGGTAGGTCAGGGCCATCACCATCAGACGGTGGATATCGTCGACTTCCGCCAGCAGGAGATCATAGACGGCGTCGAGAGGCTCGACCCCCATCCGCCGGCCGATCTCCCCGATACTCATTCCGGAAAACTCCGGGTAGGCCCGAGACTCGAAAATGACGATCCGCTCCCAGTCGTCCCGGACCAGTGAGCGAAGATGGCTCCGGTAGGTCTTGAGCTCGCTTCGAACCCTGGAATCCCGCAAGCGCGCGGAGACGGCCTTGGGGCCTCCTTCCAGCGACCAGGGCGGCAGCGCCGTTCTCAGATTGGTGGTCCCGAACAGGCGGGTGTGCATATCGAATCCCACGTCCTGACCCTGTCGGCGGGCTTCATCCACCATTCCCAGGGCCTGCCGGTAAGCCTGGCCTCCGTCATCGGTCAGCCTGGCCACCACCTGGATGTGGGAGATTTGCAGCGGAGCTCCCGAGGCCCGGCCTGTTCGAATGGCTTCCGCGATGGTCTCTTCCACCTCGCCCGCCCGATTCCGGGTGTGGGTGGAATAGAATCCCCCGGCTTCGGCCACCAATCGGCACAGCTCGACGATTTCCTCCTCGGGACAGGCCTTCTCGGGTCCGTACTCCAACCCCGTGGAAAGCCCGAAGGCGCCTTCTTCCAGGCACTGGGACAGCAACCGCTTCATGCGGCTCAGTTCAACCGGAGTGGAGGGCTTGCCGACGTTCTCGACCGCCGCCAGTCGCAGCAGGCCGTTGGGTACCAGGGTCAGCACGTTGACCGCCGGCCGGCGCGCTTCCAGGCGTTCCAGGTACCCGGCCATGGTGCGCCAACCGATGTCGTCCGCGGCCTGACAGCCATAGATGTTGGACCGGGCCCGCTCGGGATCCACGATGGGGGCGCAGCCGTGACCGCAGTTGCCGATCACTTCCAGTGTGACTCCCTGCATGACCGAGCTCATGGCCCTGGGGTCGACGATCAGCGTGAAGTCGGAATGGCTGTGGATGTCGATGATTCCCGGGCATACCCACAGCCCGGCGATATTCAACTCTACAGCGCCGTCAGCCCGGACGATCGAACCAACCTCCGAGATCCGCCCGTCGGTGACTGCCAGATCGGCCCCAAAGGGCGGTCTCCCCGTCCCGTCCAGAACCTCCCCGCCTCGCAGGATCAGATCGCAACTCATTCCGACAACTCCTCCCTGATTCCACCATCACTCACCATTCCACTTGAGGAGACAGCGGAACGGCACGATGTTTTCCGACCGGCGCACCGCTGGTCCCAAGTGTGAAAACGCTGAAACACAGGACAAGAATATGATTCATGATTCATCATTCATCCAAACGGCTTCTCACCTGCCGCCGCAGCTTCGCCGTCGCTGCAGGGTCTACCTGGCCGGCGCCGTCCAGGACGACGCCGTAGTCGCGTCGGGCGCTTCGCGCGGAGACCTTGTCGTTTCTGACGTCTCGAGCCACGGCCGCCGGATCTCTGGTGAAGGGATTTCCCCATCCTCCTCCGCCGGCCAATCGATGATAGACCGAGTCTCCGGCCTTGATCGAGGTCGAAATCATGGTGGGCAGGATTTCAACCCCGCCGGCGCCGCACCGCTCACTCAGGGAGGGGGTTCCCGGCCTGCCGCCGTTGAGTCCGTAAGGCCGATGGTCTCGCCGATCGGAGCGGATGGACAGGGTGGAATCGCCAGCCAGAAGGCGCCACTTGCGCTCGATGGCCAGGCCGCCTCGGAACCGTCCCGCCCCCCCGCTGTCCCGGACCAGCCCGTAACGCTCAATACATAGCGGGTATTCGCTCTCGGCCTGCTCGACCGGGATGTTGCCGGCCACGTTGGAGGGATTGCACAATCCGTCGTTCCCATCCCGGTCGGGCCGCCCGCCCCAGGTCCCGGTGACCAGCTCGTAAAACACGTAAGGCTTTCCTTCCGGACGCTTGCCCCCGAAAATCAGCAGAGAATTGCCCCCTTCTCCGGCCGCGAACACGCGGTCGGGCAACAACCCGGCCAGCGCGCCCCGCACGGTGTCCGAAAGGCGGAACCCCGTAACCCCTCGCATCGAGGATGCGGCCGGCATG
>JAPOZE010000233.1 GCA_026706225.1 Acidobacteriota bacterium | reverse complement strand
TGATCCCGACACCTATCCAAGTATCGATGCCATCCTGGAGAGTCGCTTCGCCTTCATCGACGACCCGGAGTCCTGCATCGACAGCGTGTGGTGGAATTGGGGGGAGGGTAACGTGGCTGCCTACCCCAGCAAGATTTTGCCGACCTACAATCAGCCCGCCTACCAGCGCTGGATCAGGGAAGGGATTGACATTGTACGGATTTTTCAGGACGAGACCCGTAAGCGCGGGCTGGAAGTCTTCTTCTCCGAACGCATGAACGGCAGCGACAACGACCCCCAATTTATTCCGGGGCGGGGGACCTTCATCGATGACATGCACAATCAGAATCGCATCCCGCTCAAGCAGCAAAATCCCGACTGGATCATGGTCATGCCCTGGAATCCCAACGGGATCTGGAACTATGCCGTCGAGGGTGTGCGCGACTATGTCTTCAGCAAGATGGAGGAGGTCGCGACGGTCTACGACTTCGACGGAATCGAGCTCGATTTTGCCCGCATGTGCCCGATTTTCCCTCCGGGTCAGGCCTGGGAACATCACTCCCTGCTGACCGATCTCATCCGTAGAATCCGGATGATGACCCTGGAGGTGGAGCGTCGCCGCGGCCGGGCCTTCCTGCTGGCCGCCCGGGTCCCGGAGAACCTGGTGGGCTGTCATTTCGACGGAATGGATGTCGGCGCCTGGATCAGGGAGCAACTGGTGGACATCCTGGCTCTGGGATGCCGCAATTTCGAAGTGGACCTGCCGGCTTTTCGTCAGCTCGCCGAGGGATTGCCCACCAAGCTGCTGGGCGTGATCGACGACCATCACTCCTCGGACGGCTACTGCGCTCCTCCCATCGAAGTTCTTCGGGGAGTCTGGTCCAACTGGTACCACCAGGGCGCCGACGGCATTCAGACCTTCAACTTCAAGTACGGCCCCGACCCGGGAGAACTCCATTGGCCCATGCATCAGCAGGCCTTCCGCGAGATGGGAGGAGCCGAGGTCATTCGCCACCTGGACAAGACCTTCGTGGTTCAGCGACGGGGCGGCGGTCACGGAAAAATTGTGATGCCGAATCCCGAGGACTGGACGACTCCCAGGTTTATGTATTCCAACACCAACATGCTGGAGGCATTGCCCGCGCCTCTGGACAACAGTGGCAGGGTGGATACTTTGCTGACCCTCAATGTGGGCGACGATATCCCGTCGGAGGCCGACCGGGTCACCGAGCTTCACCTCCGTTTGCTGCTGAACGATCCGGCCGCGGCGCGGTTGCCCAGGAGCAGGAAGCATCCCCCCGTCATGGTCAGGGACAGACTCGTTCCCGAGCGGGTTGGCGGACCGGGTCCGGAGCCACACTGGACCAGCGGAATGGCACGAGGCATCGAGAAGCGGGTCGAAGTGAGGATCAACAACCTCAACCTGGGAACCGCCCGTGTCGGCTCTGGATGGCTGGAATTCGACGTCAAGCCGGACCAGCTCGCCCTGGGAAAGAACCTGGTGGGGGTTCGCGTCGCCGACCGTCCGTCCGAAATTTCCGAGGAGGTCCTGATCGAGAAGCTGGAGCTGATGGTGCGCTACAAGGAGGCAAAGTCGGCCTGACCGCCGGAGGCTCCTCTATCTATGTTCGCCTGCCGAAGCCGGAACTCCCGGCGCCCAACGCACGATTCGGAAGATCGTTTGCATCCCATTTCCAACGGGGAGGGTCATTTCATGAAGCGGCACACCCATGTCCTTGTCTGTGCCTGGGCCGTTGTGTTGAGCCTCAGCTCCGGGTCTCCGGCGCTCTTCTCTCATGACCACCGGTCCGCGGTGGCCTTCACGGTTGTCGGCGGTATGGAAGGCGCCGCCACGGCAAAGACTTCCGAAGGTGCGGTGAGCGGGCAGGGGGCCATGAAGTTTCGGGTCCTGCATACCTCGAAACGGCTGCCGGAAGAAGCCAGGAAGGTCCTGGCCGCCGCCCACGGGGGCTTCACGGTGGACCGCCGCCCCGGAAGGGGAGAGACCTACTTCGCCCTGGCCGGAGCGGGAATCCTGCAGATCAGCTCAGACCTGAAGACCGTTCGGCTTCTGGACACTCCGGAGGCAATCAGAGAGGTGAATCTGCACAATGTCACCATCTGGTACGGCGCCGATGGAAAAGGCTACCTGACCTTTCCGGCCCACAAGACCGGGGACATTTACACCACCACGCTTGACGGCGCCCTGGTCCACACGCTGCAGTCTCCCACCGCGGAAAACGACTTCGATCATCCCACCGTCAACGACTACTTCCGGGGAAAAGGGAATTTTGCCCCGACCGACGTGGAGCATCTCGACGGAACGCTTTACGTGACGACCGGCTACTCGAGTCTCGACTTCGTCCTGACGGCCCGAGTCCTGGGCACCGACCCCTTTCGGGTCGCCTGGCACGACCTGGCTTTCGGCGGCAAGGGCAGTGGCCCCGGCCGGTTCGGCACGGGGCACGGCATCACTCTGACTCCCGACAAGCGCCACCTGGCGGTTTCGGACCGCCCCAACGCCAAGGTGGAGCGCTTCACCCGCTACGGGCACTACCGGTCCACCCTGAAGCTGCCGGTCGGTTCCTTTCCCATCGACATCGATTACGTGGGGAAATACGCCGTGGTGGGTTGCCTGTACGGCCCCGACCGCAGCAAGGGCGCGCCCATCTACATTCTTGAAGGGGACCGGGTGATTTCCACGGTGATGGTCAAGGACGAGCTGGGCCTGCAAACCTTTCAACACATCCACGACGCCGTGGTGCGCCGGATCGACGGCAAGCTCTACATCATCGCCCAGACCTGGAACCCCGGGGACGTCGCCATCCTGGAGCAGGTCACCCCCTGACCGGCTTGCCCGGAACCATTGAGTGTTATCCACATAGCCGTTATGAACTGCTTCAGGGTCATGCCACGGGCGGCAGCCATGGCCTCCGCCTCTCGGAGGTAGCGTCGGGGAGATCGATGGTCGTCTTCATAAGACCATATTCCCAAATTCATGGCATGGCATCAAGACCCCGTGGTTGGTGAGGATGCGTGATAGGTGCGGACCAGAGTGAGTTGTGGGAAAGACTCATTCCGAACACTAGCGCCCTGCCGGCGAGGCTGGGCGGAGGTCGCGACATGGTGCATCTCTGAGCTCGGCCTGGCTCCACGGACCACGGGTCTGGAAGGTGTCGGAAATGATCTATCGGTCCGTTGAAAAAGAACGGTGGGGTGGGAGCATCTTTGGACTGGTGTTCCGAATTGCCACCGCGCTTTCCGTCCTGATCCTTTCGCCGGTCTCCCATTTCGCCCAGGGTAGCCTGCCCAACCTCAGACCGCACCAGCCGCGGGACTGGTCGAATCGGATCGTGGTGTCCAATGTAAAGGACACTCGCAGCGACAGCTCCCCATTGAGGGACACCGATGATCTCTTCGTCGACTTTGCGGTGATCAACGACGGCTCTGCCTCGGTGACGGAGTCCTTTAGTGTGGAGCTTTTTATCGACGGGCGGCCGGCGCGGACATTCGAAAGTGAAAGGTCTTCTGCTTCGCCCCTGATGAGCAATTATTTGACCTCTTGGTCCGACTACTGGATCGGACGTTTGGGCGCCGGTACGCACACCCTCAAGATCGTTGTCGATACCGAAGACTCGGTATCCGAGAGCAACGAAAGGGACAACGAGTACAGCAGAACCATTACGGTTCGGCAAAGTTCGGCTTCCGGTTGCTTTCCACTGACCACCGGGGTGGTCCCGCGGCGGGGCGGAACCATCACCCCGAGCCGGACGTCGACTTGCACCGCCACAACCAACAGGCTCAGCAGTCTCACCCAGGGTGAGGTTGCTCTCGCCCCGCCTTCGGACGGACCCGTCGTGGCAGTCAAACCTGCGGCAAGCGCTCAAAGGGCCAGGGCCATTGCGGAGCTGACGGCCAAGGTCCAGGCGGAGGGCCGGGTGCGAGTCATCGTCGGGCTAAGGCCCGAACGTGGCCCCGAAGCCGCAGCCCCAAGCAGCTTCAAGGATGCAGCGGCGCGGGCGGCCATGGTGAGCCGGGTCGATCGAGCCCAGCAGGGCCTGTTGGTCAGAATGAGCAGCTACAGCCTTTCGTCCGTCAGGAGGTTCAAGTACATTCCCTTCTTGGCTATGGAGGTGGATGAGGGCGCACTGGAGGCTCTGGCCTCGGACCCGCAGGTGGTCAGCATCTAAGAGGACAAGCTGCTCAAACCGAAGCTGGAGGAAAGCATCCCACTGGTGGGAGCGCCTCAGGCCTGGAGTCAGGGTTTCGGCGGCTCAGCCCAGACCATTGCCATTCTGGATACGGGCGTGGACAAGAACCATCGGTTCCTGGCGGGCAAGGTCGTGTCGGAGGCCTGCTATTCGGGCTCGGGCCGTGGAGAATCACTCTGTCCCGGGGGCGTTACCCGATCCACCTCCCGGGGCTCGGGCCTGCCCTGTTCGGACGCAGATTTGCCTCGCTGCTTTCATGGGACCCACATCGCCGGGATAGCCGCCGGCAGAGGGCCGGATTTCTCAGGCGTGGCCAGAGACGCCAGCCTCATCTCGATACAGGTTTTCTCGAAGCTTGGGCCTGACGATTGCCCGGAAGAAGAAGAGGAATCGGATGAACCCTGCATGAGATCGAGCTTGACGGATCAGATCTCCGGCTTGGAGCGAATCCTCGAATTAAGTGACCGTTTCGATGTTGCGGCTGTCAACCTGAGCTTGGGCACCGTGGAAACCTTTCCCGCTGCCTGCGACAATTTTTCTCCATCCTATAAAGCCATTGTCGATAATCTGCGGGCCGTCGGAATTGCTGCGGTCTCGTCCTCTGGAAACGAAGAATCCTCCACGGGAATCAATTTCCCCGGCTGCATCTCCAGCGTAGTGAGCGTGGGATCGACCGACGATGGCAGTTCCGGTCGCGACGGCTCGGAGACAAAACGGGACGAGGTCTCCGACTTCTCCAACAGTTCCCCGGAGCTGGATCTGCTGGCGCCGGGCCGGTGGATCACATCATCTTATCCTGAAAACTTCTACGCCACGGCGTTTGGCACCTCTCTAGCGGCTCCCCACGTCGCCGGTGCCTGGGCGGTGCTCAAGTCCAAGGCGCCCAACGCCTCGGTGGAGCAGGTGCTTTCCGTCTTGAAGAGCACGGGCGTCTCCGTCACGGACTCAAGAAACAACATCGCGAGAGCCCGCATCCAGGTCGATGCCGCCTTGAGCGCCCTGGAACCCCAGCCCCGGTTTACCTATACGTCAGGGACCAGACTGACTCTGACAGCGAGTCCCAATTCGGGTTTTCTGTTCAAGAGCTGGCGAGGATGCGATTCCGTGTCCGGCAACCGCTGCACGGTCCGGGTCAGCTCCGCCAGAAACGTGTCCGCCCTCTTTGCTTCGGTTTCAGGCCAAGAGCCGCTTCAGCCTCCCTATCAGCTCACTGCCACTCCCCTGGGGCCCTACCGCATCCGGCTCAACTGGAGGGATGACAACGGGGAGAATGCGAGGGGTTTTCAAATCGAAAGACAGGACCAGGGCGGGGACTGGCGGGTGTTGGTGGGGTTGGAGAGAAGCCGCAGGGAGTTCGTGGACGGCAGCGTCGAGCCGGACCGTTCCTACAGCTATCGGATGTATGCCTATGATCAGGATGACGGCGTATCTGACTGGTCGAGTACGGTGACAGCCACCACGCTTGCGGTTCCCGCGGGTGGAGGGCTCACGCCACTCACTTCCCGCCGCTGGGTGATTCCCACCACCGCCAACGTTTCCGGCAGGTTCGGGGGAATATTCAAGACCAACCTCACCCTGGCCAACCTCAGCGAGGAAGACATCGAGGTCACGGCAAAGCTCTTCGGAGCCCAGGGGCTGGTGAAGGAGGAAACGATCTCGCTGAAAGCGGTTACCTATTCCTCCTGGAACAATTTTCTGGATTCCCTCTTCGAATACCGGGGGGCCGGCGCTGTCGAGTTCACGGCCGAGAAGCCTTTTCAGGTCGCTTCGGTCGAGGTCTTCATCGATACGTCCAGCGGCAGAAACACCACCGTTGTTCTCAACCAGCCCACGCCGCCGCTCCTCTATACCGGATCGGCCATAAGCTTGGGTGTCAACGTGAACGACACCAAGCGGACCAACATCGGGGTGTTCAACAGTTCGAGCCAAAGCCAGACGGTGACTGCCAGAGTCCATTCCGGCGAAAGAGGCGCCGACCCCGTGCAGATCATCCGGTTCAATCTTCCGGCCAAGGGCTATTCTCAGAAGTCCGTCTCGACCCGGGTGGAGAACGGTTTCATCAGTTGGTTGATCCCCCGAGAAGCCTACTTGTACGTGGTGAGCGTGGACAACAGCTCCAACGACGGCACCCTCACCT
>JAPOZE010000307.1:5502-6347 GCA_026706225.1 Acidobacteriota bacterium | reverse complement strand
CCAAATGTTTGACGAACGGTGCTGATTTCCTTGGCCGTGAGTGGGCTGGGCGGGAGCGGAACCCTGATCTCCGAAGTCTGTCCTCTAATACGCATATCCGCACTATAGCTGGGTTGAATGTTGTCGGCGGAAATGCCCTGCCGTCCAAACCACTCCCGCATCTCCTTCCACAGCGTTTCTCTCACTTGCTCGATTTCCCGCGGATGGAGAGTTTCCATGGAAAGCAGACAGCTCCGAACTCCATGGTGCTCGACGTTGGAGAAAAGCAGACCGAGGGAGCTGAACAATCCCGGCAACACCGGAACTATCACCTTTCCAACCGAAAGCTCTTCACCCAGGCCTGCGGCATGGACCGGGCCCGAACCCCCGAAGGCCATCAGGACAAACTCTCGGGGATCCCGCCCCCGTTCGGTTGAAACCTCACGTAGCGCCTTCATGATGCGCGTGTTGGCTATGCGGTGAATTCCCTCGGCAGCCTCGAACAGGCCTATTCCCAAGGGGCCCGCAATCCGGTCTTGAACGGCCCGCCGCGCAGCTTCCTGATCGACATGGACCTCCCCATTGGCCAGCGGGCCCGGCCGGACATAACCCAAGACCACGTTGGCATCGGTAACCGTCGGTTCCATTCCTCCCCGACGGTAGCAGGCAGGTCCTGGAACAGCTCCGGCGCTTCGGGGACCGACATGGAGCCCGCCAGCCCGATCCAGGTAGGCAACACTGCCGCCACCGGCCCCCACTTCGGCAATGTCGAGGCTGGGGGCGCGGATGAGCTCTCCGCTGCCGCCCATAAGCCGGCTGCCGGTGGACAGGGATGCCCCGACATCATATTCAGAGTGGTAGCCAAG
>JAPOZE010000307.1:0-5492 GCA_026706225.1 Acidobacteriota bacterium | reverse complement strand
TATCCAAGCCTACCTCCCTGGATCATGGAAGCCTTGGGGGTAGTTCCTCCCATGTCGAAGGTGATCACGTTTGTCAGGCCTATCTTGCTTGCGGAGGTAGCGGCTGCCAGGACTCCAGCCGCGGGTCCCGACTCCAGAACAAAGACGGGACGCAAGGCAGCGTCGTCGTCGGGCGTCAAGCCGCCGGCCGACTGCATGATGAGCAGCGGCGCCTCGATCTGCATGCGGCCGAGACCTTTCCGCAGCGCCCTCAGATAGCCGTGCATCACCGGGCGCACGTAGGCATTGACCACAGTCGTGGCCGTTCGCTCGTATTCCCTGCGCTCGGGCAGTATCTCGGAAGACAGGGAAACCGTCAGATGGGGAAGATGTTTTCTCAGAAACCGACCCGTCATCATCTCATGTTCAGGGTAGGCGTAGGCATGGAGAAGGCAAACGGCCACCGATTGCACAGACTCCCGCTCCAGCTTTTTCTTGAGAGTCCACAGCTCCGACTCCCGCAGGCCTACTTGAACGTCCCCATCGGCCAGGATACGTTCATCCACCTCGAAACGCAGATAGCGCTCCACCAGTTCCCTTGGTTTTTGGAAAAACCAGTCATAGAGCACCGGCACCCGAATCCGCCTCAACTCCAGAACGTCCCGGAAACCCTTGGTGGTGACCAGCGCCGTTTTTGCCCCCCGACGTTCCAGCACGGCATTGGTCGCTACCGTCGTGCCATGAGCGACTTCGCTCACGCGAGCCCCGGAAATCCCTGTCGAGCCAAGCCAAGCCCCAACGGCCTGGATGACGGCTTCTTCAAAGTGAGGAGGAGTCGACGGCACCTTGTGAGTGTACAGATTTCCCCGCCCGTCCAAGACCACCACATCGGTAAAGGTGCCCCCAACGTCGGCTCCGATGCGTACGGCGCCTTGAGTGCTGTTGGATCTCTTCGCGGCCTTCAATCCAACCTCCCAATTTCATCGGCACCGCCTCCCATCGAGGTCGAAGGGGCTCTCCTCGATTCCCGATTCAATCGAACGTGATGAGCGGACGTCGACAACGACAATAATCTACGGGGGTAGGAAGCGGTATCCGCGGATTGGATTCGAGGTTGCGGTACTCTCGGAATGGAACCGGACAATCGTCTTCTGGCTACGTTCGGATCAGGAGGGCAGCAGGACGTCCCGGTTCTCGGCAACAATCCGCTTGATGTTGCGGATACAGGAACGATCCAGAGGGTAGCCCAGGTAGTTCGACCAGCTCCGGAACACGCCCAACTCCATAAGAAGGCGCTTCAGGCCCGAGAGCCAGCAGGCCAGCCGGTCGCCGCCATAGACTGCGTAAAGCATGCGCGTCGTGCGAGTCTGTATTCTCTCGGCACGGGCATAGTCGTGGGCCGCAACCGCCTGGATGATCTGGGCCACCAGGTAACCCGTGAAGATTCCACCGCCAAGCAGCAGCCCGTCATATCCGGCTCTCAAGTAGTCCAGACACTGAAACTCATTGCCGTTGAGCAGGCGCAACCGGGGGCGTTTCCGCCGCGCGGCCAAGGCGATCTCTCGTCGCTGATTGTCGGAGGAGCTGTCCTTGACCATGACCACGCGCCGGTCGGCGTAAATGGTCGCGAGAACCGACTCCGGGATGACCACCGAACTGTGGCGCCCACGATCGTAGATGCCAACAGGCAACTCACTCTCTCGAAGAATCTGGCGGTAGTGGTTGGTCAGTGTCTGGGGATTGGCATTGAGAAAAAAGAGCGGCGGGGCGACCACGGCAATGTGGGCTCCATCCGCCTTGGCGGCTCGAATATTGGCGACTACGCGACTGGCCGAGTTGTCGGTGACCTGTACCGCGATCATCAGCCGGTCTCGAGAAAATTTGCGGACCACCCTCACCAGTCGCCGTCGCTCCACGTCCGGCATCCAGGGACCCTCTCCGCAAGTGCCGGCCAGGAAGAGCCCCCGGACCCCCAGACGTAGATGGTGCTCCACCATTCTCTTGACAGCTACCGTGTCGACCTTCAGATCCTTGGTGAACGGCGTCGGCGTAGCCGACCAGACCCCTCCGAGTCTTTGCAGTTGGAGCTTGGCCATCTTTAAACTCCTATAAGCCCGTACTTCTCGCCGGGCCGCTTCGTGTGTGACAAAAGTGACATGACCCGCTAACTGGTCGACCGCTCGATCCGATAGAGGTAGCTGTCGGTTCTCAAGTATATGGCGCGGCCGTGCACGGCGAACGAGGCCAGGGTGCGACCCGGCAACCGGTTGGTGGCCAGCTTCTTGAACTCCTTTCCGACCTCCAGGACAGTGGCCTCCCCTGCCTCGTTCAGCAAGTAGATTTTCCCTTCGGCATACATCGGCGAAGCCGAGTACTCTCCCGGCAGCCTTTCCTGCCAGTGGTGCTTGCCGGTCCGGGCGTCCACGCAGGATGCGATACCGCGATCGCTGACCATGTATAGTTCCTCTCCCACCAGCAGGGGAGAAGGATTCAGCGGCACTCCCCGTTTCAAGGTCCAGGCCACGTGACTGTCGGTCACGTCGCCGCGGCCATCGGGACGGATGGCGTAGAGCACGGGATGCGGGTACCCCGAGATGATATAGACCAATCCCAGACCGAAAACGGGGCGAGGGACCAGGGAAAACCCGTCGTAGCGCACCGACCAGATCTCCTCTCCGGAAAGCGGGTGGTAGGTCACGACTCGATCGCCGCCCGTGCTGACCAACTGGGGTTTACCCTCCACCTCGATGGCCAGGGGCGTCGAGTAGGCCATCCGGCCCTGGCGAGTCTTTTTCCACCGCAACTCCCCCGTATGCTTGTCCAGGGCTGCCACGAACTGCACATCGGTGCCGTCGCAGTTATAGATGAGAAGGTCCTGAAAAAGGACCGGCGAACCGCCCGGTCCGTGGCGATGATTGTACTCGAAGCGGTGTTTCCAAAGGATCCTGCCGTCGCTGCGAAGGCCGGCCGAGCCGAATGCTCCAAAGTGGACATAGATCCTGTCCCCTTCCAGAATGGGAGTGGGAGAGGCATGGCTGTTCTTGGAGTGGATGCGGCCCACCTGCTCCTGGCGGAAGACCTCGAGGTCGTGGATCAGTTTTCCGTCGCTTCGGCTCAGACACAGGGCTCGCAGCGAACGTCCTTCGTCCACCGAGGTCGTCAACCAGATCTTCTCGCCTTGAACGACCGGTGACGACCAGCCGTTTCCCGGAAGGGAAACCTTCCAGGTGATATTCTTGGTCTCACTCCATTCCTTGGGGAGACCACGGGCGGAAGCGTGACCCTGGCCTCCCGGACCCCTGAACTGCGGCCAATCCTCGTCCCCAGCCGGCAGTCCGGAAAGCGAAAGAACCAGAGAAATCGCCAATAAAAAGAGGGCCGGATACTTCATTATGAGCTCCTTGTACAGTTCCCGACTCGATGGGCAGCCTCAACCCGAAATTCCTGTCATCACCCGGAATCCCGGAAGGAAAAGGTGCTTGAACTCTCCTGAAAACAGAACGCAACGTTATGCTAACTTACCTAATGATTCAACTTATTTGAGCTCACCGGCTGCCGCGCCGATGCCCTGAAATCGCCCGAGGGGATGCCATCGAGGCACCAGGACCTTCCCGAAGGAGATTCCGGTTGGCTCCCTATCGTATCTCAAAATACGGATTATAAGGACAATTGTCGGCAGTTCTTCCTTTTGCCTCCGGGCAACACTGCCTCCGGCCCCTGCATCCCACCCACAACGCTCGATCAGGCTTTCGTCCACCAGCCATCCGACCCCGAAATCTCTCGAGCAGGAAGGGCCTGACATGGAATCCCCATTTCTCTCCGGGTATACTGGTCGAGTGCAGGCCTTTCCGCCGAGTCCGTCCAATTCAGGCAAGCAGATTCCATAGCGACGACCGGGAGGTCATCAGCCATGACAAGCCGACGCGGAATATTGGTTCTGTTTCCCCTCATTGCCCTGTTTATCAATCACGCGGCACCGGCACAGACGCAGGAGACCGGTCCGGCGCTGGGAGTCGCCAGGCTCAGCCTGGCCAAGGGCGACCTCACCGTGCAGCGAGGCGAATCGGGAGATTCGATTCAGGCCACGGTCAACATGCCGCTGGTGGAAGCCGACATTCTGACTGCCGGATCGGCCTCTCGTGCCGAAGTCCAACTGGACTACTCCAACTTTCTGCGCCTCAACGAGTTGTCCGAGGTCCGACTGGCCGACCTGGGCCGTCGAACCTTCCGGATTCAACTCGAGCGCGGGGTCGTCACTTACAGTGAATTGAGGGGCGGCGATGCGGACGTCGATATCGAAACCCCCTTGGCGGCGGTTCGCCCGGAAAAGAACGGACGCTATCGAGTGGAAGTTGTGGGTCTTGACCGCGTAACCGTCACCGTGAGGAAAGGTCGGGCCGAGGTCGCCTCGGCAAACGGCAGGGAAACAGTCAAATCCGGTCAACGCATGATCGTCCGCAAGGGAGACCAGGCCATCGAATTCCAGGTGGCCAAAGCCGATCCCAAGGACGACTGGGACCTTTGGAACATCAAGCGGGACCGGCAACTCAGGAAATCCAAGGCCTACAGCTACGTTCACAGCAGCGTTTACGGCGTTGAGGACCTGGACGACCATGGTCGTTGGGTCTACGTTCCCAGCTACGGCCGTTGCTGGTTTCCCTCGGTTGCCGTGGGCTGGGCGCCCTATCGGTACGGTCGATGGATCTGGATGGATTTCTACGGCTGGACCTGGGTCAGTCACGACCCCTGGGGCTGGGCGCCCTATCACTACGGGCGCTGGTTTCGCCATGCTCGCTTCGGTTGGGGCTGGCATCCCGGGTCCTTCTACTCCCGTCACTATTGGCAGCCGGCTCTGGTAGCCTTTTTCGGCTTTGAGGGCCGTGGCGGTCTGGGCATCGGCCTGGGTTCGCGGTATGGATATTACGGCTGGATTCCCCTTGCTCCCGGGGAGCCCTACTACCCCTGGTATGGGCGTCGTTCCCGCTACGGCCGAGGACGGGGCAGGGGCGGCTCCACCGTCCTGGTCAACAACCGGATCAACGTCTACAACAACTACCGCAATGCACGTCATCGCAACGGCACCACCCTGGTCGCCGCCCGACATTTTTCCCGCGGACAGATTCTGAATGCGCGCGCCCTGCAGGCCTCCGAGGTGCGAAGGGCCAGCCTGATGCGCGGCCGCATTCCGGTCGTGCCCGATCGCGCCAGTCAGGGGCGACTCGTTCAGAGGGACCGCCGCCTGCCCCGGAACTCTGCCTCAAACATTCGAGCCCGCTTCTTCTCGAGCGACCGCGCCCGACGCAACGTCACCCGTCGCTCTTTCGCCCAGCAGCGTCAGGAGATGGCCCGATTCGTCGATTCCGTGGGGCGAAGCGACATCACGACCCGTCGTCCGGCCAATCCGCGCGCTTCCACCAGGCCCGAGGCGGGGCGCTCGGCGCCCGGCTTGCGCCCCCGGCAGCCTGGGACCACCAGGTCCAGCGCAGTCCCCGCCAACCGGCGCAGCAGGCTTT
>JAPOZE010000133.1 GCA_026706225.1 Acidobacteriota bacterium | reverse complement strand
GAAGTGGAAAAGCCCGGGACGCAACCATCACCGAGGACGTGACACGGTTCTTTGGCCACCCCCCTGGCACGCACCCGAAGACTGGATCATTGAACAACGATTTTGACTGGCAGGTTGATCCGGCAACTTCACGGGAACTTTAAGACAGGCCTAGATGGAACAGCATGGCCATACCCATAACCACAACAAGAATCCCTATGACAAGGAAGAAGACACAGATAATCATGTTGGTTTCCACGGCGGCGGTACGGAAGTGTTCCTTCATCGCCTGGACGATCTTCTTGAGCAAGGGACCGTGACGACCCGGCCTGACCTTGATCTGGCCGCTTCCCATCCACGACTGAATTGCCACCTGCAGTTCGGCTTCAACCGAGGGCAGCCGTATCGACGAAAGGCTCTCTTCGTAGGGCAACTGCAGTTTTTCGAGCGCGCCCAGCAGCCCGTCCCTAAAGGATTTCCCGGTTACGGCAAATGCCAGGTAACCTTTCATTTGAAGCCAAAAAACCACTGCCATGATCGGGAACATCAGAAGAGGCAGCCAATCCATCATCTCAACGGGCCGCGAAGACCGGAACGTACGTTGGAGGAATGTGGCCAACGGGGGAAGAAACATTACCAAGACAAACAACAAGAACCATCTGGCTGAGAACAGGAAAGGGCGTTTGGTGACAAGCCCTCGCAGTCCTATGACCAGAATAAAGACTCCCATCGCCCCCAACATGACCGTCGAATGTATCATGTCGAATGAATCTCTCATTGTTCTTACCCTCCCGCCCAGAGTATCGGGGTCGCGTAAAGAGGAGTGAAGGTCTATGTGCTCGAAATCAAGCTGATGGGTATTTCCGAATTCCCCCAGATGGTCCACCGCCTTCTCGATCAGGGAAATGAACGGGGGGATGAGCCCCCCGGTCCGGGTCAAAATCTTGCCGTTCTCATCGGCCAGCACATAGGTCGGAAGAGTTTTAATTCGCAGGAGACGAGCGAGGTCCCTCCCCTCACCCACGTGCCAGTTCGTCCATGGCATCGGTTCATCCTCGATAAACCGGGTCACGGTCCCGAGCTCCTCGTCCACGCTGATCCCGACGAGGGCGAACCGGTCCGCCGGCAGCTTGGTGACTAATTCCCGAAGTTTCGGCAGAGCGGCGACACACGGACCGCACCATGTTGCCCAAAAATCGAGCAGCACGATGCGTCCCCGATAGTCCGACAGACGTTCCTCGACGCCGTCGAGGCGTTTGCCCGCCACGTCCGGCAGAGCACCGCGCCGTATGCTTCGAAACTCCGGTCCTGCCGGCGGTTGAGACATTGGGTTTTCGGAGGCGTAGACCTCGAGGGTCTTCTCCTCCATCCATGTAGCGTCATCGATCTTGTAATTTGCCGGAATCTCGAAGACCGATGGTTCGGGCTCGGCGAACCGGATGTCATAGAGCTCTCTAACTGTCCTTCCTCGACCGTAGTTTGTCTCGGTCTTAACCCTCAGCTTGGCCTCTTTTGCCCACCAGACCTTGCCGATAGACTCCTCTGGATTGTCCGGGGACACTACACGCATCGCCAGGCAATCCAGCCCTCCAATGACTCTTTCGTCAATTGCCAAATCGGGTCTTAACACAATAGGGCGGAATGGTTCTGCTCTGACTTGTTTGAGGGTTGCTTCCTTGAGGTTGTGGTTCACCACATAGGTCTTTCTCGTCGAGGAGTCCATAAGAGTCGATCTGCGTCCTCCCTGATTCTTTTCCTTGATTTCCTGCATGGTATCCAGCACCGAACCGGAGGACGAACGGAAGTAGGTGCCCTTCTCTCGCATGACCTCCATTTCGGTTCCATCGGACTGAACAAGATAGTGAACGCTTCGCTGCTTGGCGATTACGGGCACGAATTCTGCTAGCAGCTCACTGCCCCAACCCAAGACTAAAACCATACACGTCAGTAGGGTGGCGATTTTCATGCAGTGACTCGCTTTCTGGCACTTACGCCAACAGGTTGGGTGATTCTCCGATGCTTGTTACTTTCGCCATTCCCGAGGGCACTACGGTCCTGCCCCGTTAGGGATAGTCGGGCGACCGCCAATCTGGCCCTCCCTCACCGAGGTCTGACCAAAACACCTTATGTGGCCGGCGCTCCGTGGCTTGCCTCGTGCAGGCCCTCGTCTTAGTCAAGTTACTGACAATAAGAGACCTGTCCGTATTCGGATAGTTGACATATGTACAGATTGTCGGAACCTCGCTGGCGTTAAGGAAAGGCTTCAATTAACTCCTTGAGATACTTCTCCCGATCCTCTTCGGTGAGCAACCCTTCCGGGGAGTCTTTCCAAAACAACTCGATCCCGAGGCACATAGTCTCTTGGTCGTCGTCAGAGGCCATAATCCGGTCAATCATCAGTTCCCGCTCTCCCGCTGCCACGAGGGATGCGAAATTGTCTGGGTCCACGTGTCCCGGCCGGGCTCGGATAGCGGAAGCAAGGGCAAATTTCCCATGCATCAGGGCATTTTCGTAAGGGGTAGGACGAGAACACTCGAAGATCCAGAAACATGGATATTCCGGAGCAAGGTATGGGTCCGCGCCTGCATTGATGAGGACGGTTCCCAGCTCCAATTCAAGGTCTCGTTTTTCCCTGGGGAATGAAATGATCAGACTATTCAGGGGGGTCATGCCGAGCTTGTCCACGCGGTTAAGGTCGGCACCGTACTGGATAAGCAGACTCAAAAGATCAAACGGGTTATCGTTCACGATCATGTCGGGTCGGTAGCTCTCAGCGAAAAAAAAGGACAGTGAACAGGGGCGTTTGGCCTTGGCAGTTAATCTCCTCGTTGGGGTCTGCACCTTTCTCCAGCAGGGCGCGAAGCTTCCTCGTGTTGCCTTCGTACATTGCATATTCCAACGGGTTGATCGTGCTGTCCTGGCAGCCTTCATCCTCAAGCACACTCGTTGTGTGCATGGAGTTCAGCACCCGGTAGCCGCTGTAGAGGACGATCACAACCACGGAGGGCAGCACAAACACCACCAGAAACACTATCAGCAAGGCTCTAAGCATCGCAGGTTCCTTCGTCCAAGCGGTTGGCGTCCCTTCGACTCCATGCCATTTCGCTGCTAAGAACGGGAGGTGGATTCTCCCCTGGTTGAGATACTGGCTGTTATCGGCCCACTGGGGCCTAGCGCCGGCGGGCCTCGATCTTCTTGCGAAGTTCGGTGGCAAGCTGCTCCACCTGTTTGACCTCGGCCGGGGTCAGGTCTTTCTCGAATGTCTTGCGCAAGTCGTCCGCAGAGGTGTCGGGCGGGGGGGCGTCTTCATCGTCAGCTGCTGCTTCAGCTGCCAGAATGGCCCAGGCCCATCCTCTTACCGGGTCGCGAGTCACACCGTCGCCTTCGAGGTACTTTGTGGCAAGCATGAGCTGGCCGAATCCGTCTCCTTGCTCGGCGGACTTCCGAAACCATTTGATCGCCGTGCGGGGGTCGTGCGGCACTCCGTTGCCCGTCGAGTACAGCACGCCCAGGTTGGTTTGAGCATGAGCCTCCCCCTCGGCAGCCTGCTTTCGCCATAGCTTCACCAGTTCGGGAGTGACCTGGCCCGCGTCGGGGGAAGCTTCGGCTGGGTTTACTTGGTCGGCGGCTTCCCTGGGGGCGTTGGCCGGCTCCTGGGCTTGGTTCAACGACCAGGCCAGTATCAGTGGCAACAAGAGTGTGACCGGTGACATTGGGACCTCCTGTCAGGGGTGAGAATGGATGGCTTGTGGGGCGCGGAACAGGATCGGTAAAAAGGACGGTGGTAGAAATCGTCGATCATTTCAAGGTCATTGTCAGAGCCTGTTTCTTGCTCCGATTCATCCCCGCCTCTGCGGCGAACACAACGGTGACCACTGTTCCCGAATGGCTGAAGACGGACCATCCCCCGTTACAGGGTCCAGCGAGTTCCCAAGATATCTGATAACGTGTTGTAAGTAGACTGATATGAGTTACTTATGGTATAGTAGCGTCTATTGATGTTCGGGGCATTCCTGGACTTAAAGGGTGATCTACAGGGTGATTCCCCAGGGGGTGATCCAGTGACGCGATACCGCAAGCAACTCTCCGCCGCCTTTGTCCGCACCGTCGAGCAGCCCGGACTCTACTGGGACGAGCATGGCTTGATCCTGCGGGTCAAGCCTACCGGATACAAGCAATGGATCCAACGGCTCTTTATCCATGGCAAACGCCGCGAGTTGGGTCTGGGCTCGATCCGGCTCGTGACCCTGGCCCAAGCCCGGGAGAGGGCCATCTCCAACCGCCGTCTGGCCCGCTCGGGTGGCAATCCCCTGGCCTCCCGGCGCCACTCCGTCCCGACGTTCGAGCAGGCTGCCGGCAAAGTGTACGCCATGTACCGGCCGAATTGGAGAAGCGCCCATCACGCCGCCCAGTGGAGAGCGAGCCTGCGCGACTACGTCTACCCGAAGATGGGCCGGATGCGGGTGGATGGAATCACCACGGCCGATGTCATGGCCGTCCTGTCGCCGATCTGGAACAGCAAGCCGCAGACGGCCCGGCGGGTGAGGCAACGGATCAGCGCGGTGATGAAGTGGGCCATTGCCCAAGGCTACCGAATGGACAATCCGGCCGGGGAGGCGCTCGGGGCCGCGCTGCCGAAACAGGGCAGCATCCCACGGCACTTCAAGGCGCTGCCCTACGGGGAGGTGGCCGGGGCGATTCGGACGGTGCGGCAATCCGAAGCAGCCGTGACGGTCAAGCTCGGCTTCGAGTTTCTGATCTTGACGGCGTGCCGGTCGGGGGAGATGCGCGGGGCGCGGTGGGAGGAGATCGACCTGGAGGCGGCAACATGGACGGTTCCGCCAGACCGGATGAAACACAGGAGAGAGCAGCGGGTGCCGTTGTCCGGGAGAGCGCTGGAGATTCTGGCCGAGGCGGGACGGACCGGGAGCTCTTCCGGTCTGGTGTTTCCGTCTCCGGCGGGTGGCCTCCTGCCGGACCGCGATCTCAGCACGTTGCTGCGGGGGCTCGGAATCGCGGCCGTGCCGCATGGGTTCCGGTCGTCGTTCCGGGACTGGGCGGCCGAGGAAACCGACGCGCCGCATGCGGTGATGGAGGCGGCCTTGTCGCACGTCGTCCGCAACCAGGTGGAAGCGGCCTACGCCCGCTCAGACCTGTTCGGGCGCCGGCGCGTATTGATGGAGCAGTGGGCCGAGTTCCTGGCCGCGAGCCGGAAACCGGCCGCTGCCTGAGTCGCCCCTCTCGCGCGCAACTCCCCCTGTGGTCAGTGTTCCGACCCAGGCTTCGCCACCGCTATGACGGCCTTCCCGCCAGGGATCACTGTGGTGGGAGCGACCCCGAAACGAGGGGGGTAAGGTGTCCGGAGGCCTGTCCGGCCTTGCCCCCTCTCGTGGCGCATCAGCGGCGAAAAGCCGGGGGTCGCTCCCACCACCAGCACCCCTCCCTTGCGGCGTTTCGGAGAAGCGTTCGACCACAACGGCGAGGGCTTCGCCCTCTGAGAGAGAGGCGTTGTGGTGGTTGAACTCATGTCCGGCCCGGGTGTCCGGCCCCACGTTTGTAAGGCGGACACCTCTACGACGCCACGTCCTTGACCCCGCCAGCAGAACCTGCCGCTGGTCGTCGACAACCCCCGCTTCCTCATCCTGCCCTGGATCCGCATCCCCAACCTCGGATCCCACATCCTCGCCCTCGTCCGCCGCCAGCTGCCCGCCGACCGGACCGCACGCTACAAGACCACCCCCGTGCTCATCGAGACCTTCGTCGAGACCCCCCGCTACACCGGCGCCGTCTACCGGGCCTCCGGCTGGATCCGCGTCGGCGCCACCCGGGGGCGCGGACGCTACGACACCAACAAGCGCTACGACAAGCCCAGAAGGGACATCTGGCTGCGCCCCCTCCGCAAGAACTGGAAGCGCACCCTCAACCGCTGAGCCCCGCCCCCACACGATCCGACCACACCACCCTCCCCACGGCTTGCCCGAACAGTTACTGGCGGACCGAGTCTTGCATTCGTTCGACCCCGGAGACTCTTCCTGCGGGACCGTCGAGCGGGATGGCAAGCTGCCCGTGCTGCCGATCGGAGATATCGGCTTGTGAGCATGCTCCAGCCTTGCCCTCTCTCGGCCTCTGGCCATCTGTGGTCTTCTGTTCTTCGAGGGCCTCATCGTCCGCCGGCGCGCAGCCAGTAGCCGAGGTAGAGGTGCCGCTCGGTGCGGAGGCGCTGGAGCCGTTGCCGGGTTTCGGGAGAGACGCGGATAGGAAGCGGTACACGGCGCAACATAAAAACACACAACAACACATAGAGCAACAACAAGGTCACAACGCTACACGGAGGCACACGCATCCACCATGAGCGCGAAAAGGCGCTCGATGGCCTTCCCGCCAGGGAT
>JAPOZE010000556.1 GCA_026706225.1 Acidobacteriota bacterium | reverse complement strand
CCGGCAGGCAGTCGGGTGGGGCGGAAGGATCCGGGCAGGGGATGCTTCAGGCCGAGGCCGAGAAGCTGGCCAGGCGGTTGGAACGGCTTTCCAGGGAGATGGAACGTCCTTCCTTGCGGGAAGTGAGCCAACGCCTGCAGCAGGCAGCCAGGGAAATGCAGAATCTCAGAGGCTCGGGAGGGAGCCAGGCGGAAAATCGGGGTCTACAGGCGTTGAGCCGGATCCGGGAGGCCGGCTCGGTGCTGGATCGCCAGCGCCGGACGGATCTGGATTCGGATTTGGGCCGCCTTCGGAACCGGGCCCGAGACCTGGTGCAGCGGCAGAGCCGGATCCGATCCGAGTTGGAAGGTCTGAAAGCCGGTGTGGCTCGAGAGGATCCCATCGAGCCGCTGCTGGAGCAACGACGGCGCATTCTGAAGGACAAGACCCGCCTGCAGCAGTCGCTCAGGGAGATGGAAAGCCGGCTCGTTTCCACGGCCAAGCAGGCCGACCTCCAACAGCCCGAGGCTTCGCGAAGGCTGAGGGCCGCTGGCCAATCCATCCGGAACCGCGGACTGCACGAACAGATGGCTCAAAGCAGGCAGTTGCTCCAACTGGGACTGCTGGATCTCGCCGGACAGGACGAGGAACGCATCCAGTCAGCCCTGTCGGACCTGCGGGACCAGGTGGCGGAGGCCGGTAAGGCCGCTCGCAGGGGCCCGGCGAAGCCATCGGCCGAAGAGCGGCTGAGCCGGGCGCTGATGCAGGCTGGAGACCTGCTGTCGAGCCTGGAGTCGCTGAAGCGACGGATTGCGGATCTCCAGGCCCGCTCCGGCGCCGACCGGCCGGGAGGGCCTTCCGCCACCGGCCCCGGCAAGTCTCCCGCGACGAATCGGCCGCAGGGACTCCAACCGGGGTCGCAGGCGGGCAGGTCCACCGCCGGCGAGAGTTCGGAGCAGAGACGCACCAGCCGGGGACGGGGTCACGCGGCCGTCAATTTCGGCGATCGGGAATTGCCACCCCCCACCACCCTGACGCCTCGACAGGCCCGCCAGTTCGACAAGGAGTTCCAGCATCGCCTGGGAGAGGCCCGGGACTTGGGCCGCAGCCTGGCCGGCGACACCGATCTGGCGGCCCAGGTCAAAAACATGGTGAAACGCATGGAACAGATGAAGTCTCTTCGTTTTCTCCACGACCCTGAGGAACTGGAAAGACTTCGCGGACGTGTCATCGAAGGACTCCGCCAACTGGAGTTCGACCTCAGCCGCAAGGTTGGGCAACTCGGCGGAGACGACCCGATTCACCTGGTCAAGGACGAGGAGGCTCCGCCCCGGTACCGCAAGCAGGTGGAGGACTACTACAAGGCGCTGGCCCGCTGAGAAATGTGGACAAGGAGACTGTTGTGCGCTGGGTGAGTCTGCCCCTGAAACACGCCCCCTGGAAGGTCCTGGTGCTGGTGGCGGTCGTTGCCGCCACGGCGGCGGCCGTCTTTCTCGGAACCCGAAGTCCGGGCTGGGCTCTCCTGTCGGTGATCCTGCTGCTGGTCGGTGTCCATGACTTCCTGCTGCCCACCACCTATCAGCTCAGCGAGGAGGGTGTTTCCAGCCGTACCCTCTGGGTCCGGCGGCACAAACCCTGGTCCTTTTGCCGATCCTATTGGATCGACGCCCACGGAGTGCTGCTGAGTCCCTTTCCCGGGCGCAGCCGACTGGAATCCCACCGCGGCCTCTACCTGCGATTCGCGGGCGCGGACCGCCAGGCGGTGGTCCGTTTCGTGCAAAGCAAAATCAACGATCCAACCCCGGACAGGTCGAGGGCATGATGCAGCCATCCTGGAGACACCGGTTGCAGCAGGCGTTCTCCCTGGAGCGTTACGAGGAGCCGCTCACCGACCAGGAACGCCGTCTGCTGGAGAAAATTGCGGAAGCCATCGTGAGGCGGCGCCTGGAAACGCCGGCCGTTTTCATCCTGGAATCGGCCAAGCCGCTCAACTACCTGGGGAGTCAGGCCATGGCCTTTTTCGAACCGGTGGTTCGCGGACTCTTCGCGGCCACCGACTATGGACGGGTCCGGCGCATCCTGGAGCGCCGGCAAAGCGTCGAATGCCTGCTGCAGGAGATCGAGAATCGGGCGGCCGGCAGCACCCCCTCCTCCGCCAACGACCTCGACGGAGCCGCCGGGTGACCCCTTTGGAAGACATCCGAGTCATTCTGGCCACAGACTGCGGCAGCACCACCACCAAGGCCATTCTCATCCAGAAGATGGGGGACGAGTACCGCCAGACCCATCGAGGCGAGGCTCCCACCACGGTGGAAGCCCCCTTCGAAGACGTGACTCTGGGAGTGCTCAACGCGGTGACGGAGCTGGCCGAACTTTCGGGCCGCAGGCTGCTGGACGAAGAGGGCCGGATCATACGCCCTGTCAGGGGCGGGGAGGGATGCGATCTCTATATTTCCACCTCCAGCGCCGGGGGAGGCCTGCAGATGATGGTGGCCGGAGTGGTCCGGTCGATGACGGCCGAGAGCGCCGAACGGGCCGCCCTGGGGGCCGGCTCCATCGTGATGGACGTCATCGCCCTCAACGACCGGCGCCTGACCCACGAGCGCATCGAACGCATCCGCCAGCTCCGGCCGGACATGATCTTGATCGCGGGCGAGGTCGACGGCGCCCGCACCGACAAGGTGGTCAAGATCACCGAGACCATTGCGGCTGCCGATCCCAAGCCGCGACTGGGGGCCGACTATCGCCTGCCGGTCATCTATGCCGGCAACCGGTCCCGGCGAGACGAGGTGACCCGGGTGCTGGGCGGCAAGACCAGTCTGAGCATCGTCGAAAACCTGCGCCCCACCCTGGAAGAGGAATTCCTGCTGCCCGCCCGCGAGCGCATCCACGATCTCTTCCTGGAGCACGTCATGCAGCAGGCGCCCGGCTACGCCAGGCTGATGGAATGGGTGGACGCCGACATCATGCCCACTCCGGCGGCGGTGGGGGCCATCCTCAAGCGGGTGGCCAACGAAGCCCGCATCAATGCCGTGGGGGTGGATATCGGCGGGGCCACCACCGACATCTTCAGCGTGTTCGGGAAGGAATTCAACCGCACGGTGTCGGCAAACCTGGGGATGAGCTACTCCATCTCCAACGTGCTGGCCGAGGCCGGACTGGCCAACGTCATGCGGTGGATGCCCTTTACCATGGAGGAGCGGGATCTGCGCAACCGGATCAAGAACAAGATGATCCGGCCGACCACCATCCCCCAGACGGCCGAGGAGCTGGTCTTCGAACAGGCGGTCGCCAGAGAGGCCCTGCGGCTGGCCTTCATCCAGCACCGGTCCTTCGCCACCCGGCTGAAGGGAGTGCAGCAGCAACGCACCATCGCCGACTCCTTCGAGCAGGACGCGGGAATCGAGTCCCTGGTGAAGATGATGGACCTGGACCTGCTGGTGGCTTCCGGCGGCGTGCTCTCTCACGCGCCCCGGCCGGAGCAGACCGCCATGATGCTGATCGACTCCTTCCTCCCGGAGGGGATCACCCGCCTGGCCAAGGACAGCATCTTCATGATGCCCCACCTGGGCGTCCTGTCCCAGGTGCATGCCCGGGCTGCCACCGAAGTCTTCGAGAAGGACTGCCTGATCGTCCTGGGCACTTGCATCGCCCCCCGGGGCAGGGCCAGACCCGGCCGGCCCGCGCTGGCCTACCGGCTGGAGCTTCCGGGAGGCGAGGAGAGACGGGAGACCCTCCGGGTCGGCGAGATGCGCCGGCACCCGTTGGAGAGGGGAGCCGAGGCGCGAGTCTACCTGGACCCCGCCCGCGATTTCGACCTCGGACCCGGCAAGGGTGTTCCCCTGGAAGTTACAGTCCAGGGAGGAACCGTCGGACTGATTGTCGATTGCCGGGGGCGGCCCCTGTCACTCCCCTCCGGACCGGTAGAGAGAACCGGAGCCCTGAAAACCTGGATCGAGGAACTCGGGGTCTATTCCCCGGAGGCGATCCCCCACTGAAGCCATGGCCCACGCCTATACTCCAGGTCTCAAGGTAACGGAAAACGAGTTGCTCCGCCGGCGACGCATTCTGCCCATCCCCGGGGAGGTGGTGGTCGAGGAGGGAGCCCGGGTCCAGCCCCACCAGGTGGTGGCCCGCACCTTCCTGCCGGGCAAGGTCGAAATCCTCAATGTCGCCAACAAGATGGGGGTCGATCAGAGCGACGTGCCGGGCGCCATGCTCAAGAAGGAGGGTAACCCGGTGCGCCAGGGCGAGGTCATTGCCGAAGCCAAGTCCCTCTTCGGCCTGCTCACCTCGCGAGCGACAGCCACCCTGGAGGGGACCGTCGAAAGCATATCCGGAGTCACCGGACAGGTGGTGCTGCGAGGTCCGCCCCAGCCCATTGAAGTCGACGCCTACATCGAAGGCCGGGTGCTGGAGGTGGTGCCCGAGCAGGGGGTGGTGGTGGAAAGCAGCGGCACCCTGATCCAGGGAATCTTCGGAATCGGAGGCGAGGCCACCGGTGAGATTGCGATGGTTTCCTCCTCGCCCCGGGAGGTCCTGGACGAAGATTCGCTCTCGGCAGACCTGCATGGCCGGGTGGTGGTGGGAGGATCGCTGGTTACGGGAGCCGCCCTGGAAAAGGCGGTGCAGCTCGGCATCCGCGGCGTGGTGGCGGGAGGATTCGATGACCAGGACCTGCGCCGATTCCTGGGCCATGACCTGGGTGTGGCCATTACCGGTCATGAAAATCTCGGAGTTACCTTGATCGTAACCGAGGGATTTGGAAGAATCGACATGGCGCCTCGCACTTTCAGGCTGCTGAAGCGCCACCAGGGACAGCGGGCCTCCATCAACGGAGCCACCCAGATTCGGGCCGGAGTCATTCGCCCGGAGGTGATCATCCCCCTTCAGGGCGCGGTTCCGCAGGCGCCGGACCGGCCGGGGGAGCAGGGCATGGATGTCGGAAGCACCGTCCGCATTATCCGCAACCCCTGGTTCGGAAAGCTGGGCCGGGTGGCCTCCCTGCCCTCCGAGCCGGCCCGGCTGGACTCGGGGTCCAGGGCCAGGGTGGTTTCAGTGCGGTTGGAGGGCCTGGAAGAGCCGGTTTCCGTGCCCCGGGCCAACGTCGAGATTATCGAGGGTCGCGACTGATGAAACTGCTGTGCAGGCTGGCTCCATGGTTTGCCGCCCTGGCGCTCGCTCCGCTACTGGAGGCACAGGACGCTCCTTCGGAGGCGCCGTCGCCGCCGACCCGGGTGCAAGCGCTGGATGTGCCCAACGATTCGGGGCATGCCATCGAGATCCGCTGGAAGGACTCTCCCGCCCCCGGCGTCCAGTCCTATGAAATCTTCCGGTCACGCCTGGCCGGCGAAGCAGCTCGGGACGCTACGGCGGCGCCTTGGCTGTCGCTGGGAACGGTGGGTCCGGGCGAGGAGACGTGGACCTTCTCCAGCGCCGAACGGGGAGTCCGTTATTCCTTCAAGGTTGTGGCCATAACGGCCGACTCCAGTGCCGACTCCGGGATCGTGACCGGAGAATCCAGAGCTCAGTGGTTCGACTGGAACAAACTGTGGATTCTCATCATCGGCGGCACCATCTGCTTCTTTGTCATCCTCTTTATCCAGCTGGCGACCCGAGGCCGCAAACTGTTCGTGCGCAAGATCGCGGGCCTGGAAGCCGTCGACGAAGCCGTGGGCCGCGCCACCGAGATGGGGCGGCCGGTCGTGTTCGTGCCGGGAATCATGGACATGGACAACGTCCAGACCCTGGCCGGCCTCACTTTGCTGGGATACGTCTCACGCACCATCGCCGAGTACGACGCCAGGCTCGACGTTCCGGTAAGCCGCTCTCTGGTCATGACCACCGGCAGAGAGGTGGTGAAGCAGGCCTACCTGGAAGCCGGCCGCCCGGAGAGCTACAACGAAGACATGGTCCACTACCTCACCGACGAGCAGTTCGGCTACGTCGCCGGGGTCAACGGCATGTTGCTTCGGGACGAGCCGGCCACCTGCCTCTACATGGGAGCCTTTTTCGCCGAGTCCCTGCTGCTGGCCGAGACCGGCAACCGGATCGGCGCCATCCAGATCGCCGGCACCGCCATGCCTTCCCAGCTTCCGTTCTTCGTGGCGGCCTGCGACTACACCCTGATGGGCGAGGAGCTCTTCGCGGCCAGCGCTTACCTGAGCGGCGACCCCAAGCAACTGGGCAGTCTCAAGGGGCAGGATGTGGGCAAGCTGATCGTGATGGGCGCCATTGTTCTGGGGAGCCTGGCCGCCACCCTGGCGCTGTGGACGGGAAGCGGAAGCCTTCAGTCGGTGGTCGATTTTCTCAAGCTGGAAATGTTCGTCTAGGAAACCTGCATGCGACGACAGATACCGCTGCTGATCACCTTCGTGGTGGGGGTCATCATGCTGTTCGAGGCCTTCATCCCCCACCCGCCCTTCGAC